>CABUWR010000001.1 GCA_902495265.1 uncultured Collinsella sp.
CTTCCAGATCATCGGCGCCACCACCGCCGAGGAGTTTCGCAAGTACCTCACCAAAGACCCCGCGTTCGAGCGTCGTTTCCAGTCCATCGATGTGGAGGAGCCGAGCGTCGAGGACACGGTCAAGATCCTGACCGCGCTCAAGCCGCGCTACGAGGAGCACCACCATGTGCGCTATACGCAGGGTGCTATCGAGGCCGCCGCGAACCTTTCCAACCGCTACATCCAGGATCGCTTCCTGCCCGATAAGGCCATCGACCTCATCGACGAGGCCGGCGCCCGCGCTCGCATCGCCGCGAATCGCGCGCCCGAGCCGGTGCGTGAGGCCGAGCATCGCGTGGAGGAGCTTAAGGCCGCCGCGCAGGAGGCCACCGAGAGCGACGACATGAACAAGGCCGCCGAGATTACCGAGCAGCAGAAGGCCGCCGAGATTGAGCTCGCCGAGGCCAAGGCCGCCTGGACCGCCGAGCTCGACGCCAGCCCGCTCACCATCGATGTCTCCCAGATCGCCGATATCGTGTCCGTGACCTCGGGCGTGCCGGTGTCCTCGCTTACCGAGAGCGAGAGCCGTCGCCTGCTGCAAGCCGAAAGCGTGCTCAAGACGCGCATCATCGGTCAGGATGAGGCTGTCGAGGCCGTTGCCAAGGCCGTGCGCCGCAGCCGCTCGCCGCTCAAGGA
The DNA here is from genome assembly GCA_902495265.1 of uncultured Collinsella sp. Classification (GTDB taxonomy): domain Bacteria; phylum Actinomycetota; class Coriobacteriia; order Coriobacteriales; family Coriobacteriaceae; genus Collinsella. The sequence continues at coordinate 676 of CABUWR010000001.1, forward strand.
CCCGCGTCGCCCCGGCGGCAGCTTTATCTTCCTGGGTCCCACCGGGACGGGCAAGACCGAGCTCGCCAAGACGCTCGCCGAGTATCTCTTTGGCAGCAAGGATGCGCTCATCAGCTTCGACATGTCCGAATTCGGTAGCGAGTTCGAGGTCTCCAAGCTCATCGGTAGCCCTCCGGGTTACGTCGGTCACGACGAGGGCGGCCAGCTCACCAAGGCCGTTCGTCGCCACCCGTACTCGGTCGTGCTGTTCGACGAGATCGAGAAGGCGCATCCCGACATCTTCAACATCTTGCTGCAGGTGCTGGAGGAGGGCCGCCTGACCGATAGCCAGGGCAAGACGGTCGACTTCCGCAACACCGTGATCATCATGACGTCCAACGTGGGCGCTCGCGAGATTTCGCAGGATGCGAGCGTGGGCTTTGGCACCACCGGCGAGCAGGGTCTCACCTCGAGCGAGATCCGCGGCCGTGCGATGGGCGAGCTCAAGCGCCTGTTCCGCCCCGAGCTGCTCAACCGTATCGACGACATCGTGGTGTTCCAGAAGCTCTCGGGCGAGAATCTCACCAAGATCGCGCACCTGCTGGTGGACGACCTGCGTCAGCGTTTGATTGCCAACGGCATGAACATCAAGCTCACCGATGCGGCCTATGACAAGATCGTGGCCGAGGGCACCGACCTCACCAACGGTGCGCGTCCGCTGCGCCGTGCTATTCAAAAGCTCATCGAGGACCCGCTGTCCGAGGAGCTTCTGGCCGGCGAGTGGGGCGAGGGCGATACCGTCCTGTGCGACGTGGCCGATGGCAAGTTTGTCTTTAGCCACGGCGCGGGCGAGATCCCGGCACCGCGTCCGGCGGGCACGCTCGGTGGCGATACCGCCCCGACGGCACCGCACACCGGCAACGCCGCGCCCGTGAGCGGCGGCGTGACCTCGGGCCCCGGCGGCATGATGCAAGCCGGCTCTGGCGCGCTGTAGGGATTGAGCATAACCTTGCAAGATGGGGGCGTTTCCGATGAGGAAGCGCCCCCATTTCCATTGAAATGCGCTCATATCTTTCGTGCTATACTAAATTCAAAGATACGTATAGCAAAGGAGCTGATATGCCTACGTCAATACTCGATACACGGCCAGTTCAGATGAACGTGCGCATAGATCGCCAGCTCAAAGAAGCGGGAGATACCGTGCTTGCCAATATCGGCATGACGCCGTCGCAGGCTGTTCGGGCGCTTTGGGAATATCTGGTCATCAACGAACGCATGCCTTCAAAGGAGGGGAGCGCAGAGATTCTCTCCGACGAGGCGAACCAGCGATTCGTGGAATCAAGAGCAGCACAGGGTAGCCATATCATTCGCGATTCGTGCCTCAAATACGGCATCCCCATCCCTGAGTTCTCGGGAGACTATGACGACCTCTATGAGGAGGCCATGGCGGAGCGCTATCCCGAGTGGGTGGAGCTATGAGTGCAGACGGCATTCTCAAGTTGCTCATCGACACCAACGTATGGATGGATTACTTTTTTGGAAGGTCGGACCGGACAGCGGATGTTGCCCGTCTATTCGAGATTGCCGATGTCTCGGAGCAGATTGCCCTGTTTGCCTCGTCTCTTTCGGTCAAAGATGTCTCGTATCTTGTCTCGGCGGCGATTAAGAGGGAGTGCCGAAGGAAGAAAGGTTCGCTGAGCGATAACGCCATTGCGGCGGCGGACGAAACGGCCTGGGCATGCGTTCGGCAGATGCGCGAGCTCGCCCTCATCGCGCCGGTCGGTGCAGACGAGGTCTTCGACTCTTTTGTGTTCAAGTATCATCACAACGACTTCGAGGACGACCTGATGCTGGGCGTCGCCAATCGCATTGATGCCGATTACGTCGTGACGGAGGACAAGAATCTTATTAAACATACCAATGGTGTATGCATTAACGTTCAACAGGCGTTGAGGCTGGTTGAAGGGTCCAACGTCCCCTCAGCACGGCCCGTCTAACCTGCTTTATCTTAATAAAGTGGCGTTTCCCCGCCGTTAGCCGATGATGCAAGGGCGCTCGGCGTTTTCGACTGGTTTATGCACGTAAAGTCTGGGAATATACAAGTCGCATGTCTTATTGTCTAACCAGTTGCGCCAAGGAGGCACCATGGACTACAAGATTACCGGCTACGAGCCCGCCCAGCTGTTCCATTTCTTTGAGGAGGTCAGCGCGATCCCCCGTGGGTCTGGCAACGAGAAGGGCATCAGCGATTTCCTGGTTGCGTTTGCCAAGGAGCGCGGCCTCGACGTGTATCAGGACGAGGTCTACAACGTCATCATTCGCAAGCCCGCATCTGCCGGTGCCGAGAATGCCCCGACCGTGATGCTGCAGGGCCACATCGATATGGTGTGCGACAAGTTGGGCTCTGTTGAGCACGACTTTACGACCGATGGTATCGACCTGGTCGTCAAGGACGGCGTCCTCACCGCTAACGGCACTACCCTGGGCGCCGACAACGGCATTGCTGTCGCTCTGATGCTTACCGTGCTCAACGACGATTCGATTGCTCATCCGGCTCTCGAGTGCGTGTTCACCACCGACGAGGAGACCGGCCTGGTTGGCGCCGAGACGCTCGACAAGTCCCAGATCAGCGCCCGCACCATGATCAACCTCGACTCCGAGGAGGAGGGCGTGGCCACCGTCAGCTGCGCCGGCGGCGTCGTCGTTACCTACACCTGCCCCATCGTGCGCGAGCACAAGACCGGCAGCACCCTCACGCTCGAGATCTCCGGCCTGCTGGGTGGTCACTCCGGCGCCGACATCAACCTGGAGCGCGGCTACGGCAACCTCATCATGGCCCGCATCATCGACCGCCTGATGGTTGCCGGCGAGCCCGCCATCGTTAGCTTTAACGGCGGCACCAAGGACAACGCCATCAACCGTGAGTGCAAGGCCGAGCTGGTCTACGCTGATCACGCTGCCGCCGAGGCCGCGGCCCAGATTGCAAAGGGCATCATCGCCGACGTCACTGCCGAGCTCGAGGTCTTCGACCCCGGCTTTACCTGCACCGTCGAGATTGCCGACGACGCCGAGGTTGAGGCCATGGACCAGAAGTCCGCGCTTGCCCTCATCCGCGCCCTGCGCCTTGCCCCTAACGGCGTGATTCGCCGTAACGTCGCCACCGACGGCTCCGTCGAGGTTTCCTCCAACATCGGCGTGGTTGCCACCTCTGACGACCAGGTCAAGATCATGCTGTCCCCGCGCTCCTCGATCACCTCGCTGCAGAACGAGTTCAAGGACCGCCTGCAGACGCTGGCCGATGTCCTGGGCTTCGACGCCAAGTTTGAGTTCGAGTATCCCGGCTGGAGCTATGCCGAGCATTCGCCGGTCCGCGACATCTTTGTCGAGAGCTATCGCGAGCTCTTTGGCTCCGAGCTGCGCATCGAGTCCATTCACGCCGGCCTTGAGTGCGGCCTGTTTGCCGAGGCCCTGCACGGCCTGGACGCCATCGCCGTGGGCCCGACGCTCTCCGATGTCCACACCCCGGACGAGAGCATGGAGCTCGCTTCTGCCGAGCGCTTCTACGAGCTGCTCATCGACGTCCTCAAGCGCCTCGCTGCGTAAAGGTTGCGCTGGCAGCAGTCCGAGCCACGTGCTAGCGGATTGCAGATGACATTATGAGAGGGGGGCACCCGAGCTTTTGCGATGGGTGCCCCCTCTCTTCTTTTGGGAAATGGGAAATTGCGGCCACCTAGCCCATATCCGCCTTGATGAGGTCGAGGGTGCGCTGGCAGTTTTCGCGGACGGGGCCGAGCATATGCTCGCGCAGGTCCGCCATGCCGGGCAGGTCGGCGTATTCGTCCATGACCTCTTCCATGCAAACGGGTACCTCGTAGGCGAGGTCCATCATGGTCGCAAAGCAAAACTTCTCGGATAGCCCGGCATCGGTGAGCGTCGCCTCCAGCGCGGGATCTCCCATACCGTGGTATTGGCGGATAGCGCCTGGACCGATGCGCCCCACACGATTTTCGCCGCCAACGCTCATGGCAAGACGCACCCGGCGGCGCATGCGCTCGTACGCCAAGCCCGAAGCGACATCGTACATTCGAGCCATCATGGCTGCGCCGTCGTTTCCAAGGAGCAGGGAATAGTTTTTCGCATGCGCATCCGGTGCGCCGATAATGGCGTTGAAGAACAGTATCTGCGTAAACAGATACAGGTTAAGTTGATGGTGGCTCGTATTTACGAGGAGCTCTTGAATGTCGCGGGTGGTCGGGCCGCCGTCTGCCGTGTACTTTTGGGAGGGCATCACCCCAAGTGCCTGACAGAGGTCTTCTTGATGTAGGCGCCTGATCGTTCCGTCTTCGACTTTCACGCGGTCATAGCGCTCAACAATGAGGGCAGGTTCGTCCTCAAACATACGATATTCGACGTTTGCCGTTGCGATACCGGCGCGCTGGGCGCTTTTCATGCAGACAAACTCATTGAGAGCCTCGAGTTTAAATCCGATAACGCCATTTTTGAAAATATGCGTCGTGGGCGAGGAGCCCATGCATTCGCACCAGCGGCCGTTTGTGAACGCGAGCGCGAATTTGCCCTGGTTGCCTCCAAGCGACCAACTTTCATCTAGACCCATCCACGATGCATCGCGGTCATCTCTGATCGACTTGAGATGGAGAGCAATTTCGTGGTCGTCTATAGGGCGGTATTCGCCAGCGCGATGCAGGACGGCATCGGCATCTTCTTCGGCACAAAACTGCACTCCGCCCGGACAGTCGAGTCCGATATGGCTGAGCAACGCAACGGGATTGTTGGGCCTAACGTCGAATTCGGCGGCAATCGCTTTTCGCTGGTCCTCGCTGTCGGGTAGAAGGCCAAACAGGTACGGATTCATGACCTGTTGTCCGTATGTGCGATTCGATACGGGTATGTTGGTCGATAGGGCTGGCCCGTCATAGTCATGATCGTAGGTAAAGCTGATAAGACCGTTCTCATCTTGCGTGAGCGTTCCCGCAGGTACGTCGCAAATAATGGTCCGAAGTGATGTTCTGGCCATTGGCTATTTCCCTTCGGGCTTGGTTTGGTTAGATACGTTTGCGGCAATCGAGACTCCGAGATTGGACATGGCGAAATCGGCGAAGACCTCGTCGTAGAGTGCGGATGTAAAGGGGGCATCTGCAAGAGCCGGAATGGGGGTACTACGACGGTTGCGATGATGAGGACGTTGAGTGTGATGGCGCCTGGGGATGCTGCGAGACAGCGGATTGGCATGCGGGGCGTCGACTGGTCGCTCGTTTTTCGCTTCGCCGATATCCCCTTGAGCGGCGAGTGCCAGTCCAAGAGCATTGAAAATCGTCAGCAGCTTGTCGAGTCGAATGCCGGTGGCGTCTCCTAGTTCGAGCGATGCGAGCAGGCGCTCCGAAACACCGGCTTTTTTAGCGAGGGCGGCACGGGTGAGACCCTGAGCCTCGCGTGCCTGGCGCACATAGATGCCAGCTTGGCGCGGTGTGGTGATGGGAAGGGTATCCACGGCGATCTCCTAACGTGCAGACTTTTGCATATCAGTATGACATGCAAAAGTCTGCACGAAAAGGCATTATGCAAAACTCTGCATGAGGCCTTGTGCGGCGTTGAGTTTTGAGCGATTGTGTTTGGCGTTACAGCGCCAAAATCCCCAGATGCTCAAGCAAGATCTTAAGCCCGATGAGGATGAGCACGACGCCACCCACGATGGTGGCAGGCTTTTCGTAGCGCGCGCCAAAGGTGTGGCCGATCGCTACGCCGGCGACGGAGAAGGTAAACGTTGTGACGCCGATAAGCGATACAGCGGGAACGATGTCAACCGAGAGCGCCGCAAACGAGATGCCTACGGCTAGGGCGTCAATCGAGGTGGCAATGGCAAGGATTAGGTACTCGCCCAGGTCGATCTTTTCGGCATCCTTGCCGTCGCCTTCGTCCTCATCCTCGTCTTCGGTAAAGGCTTCCCACAGCATCTTGCCGCCGATAAAGGCCAAAAGGATAAAGGCGATCCAATGGTCGATGGGTCCGATGATGCCCATGAATTGACTGCCGAGTGCCCAACCGATCACGGGCATGCCGGCCTGAAAGCCGCCAAAGAACAAGCCGAGCACCACGGCTACTTTAAGGTTGAGCTTTTTCATGCCGAGACCCTTGCAGATGGAAACGGCAAAGGCGTCCATCGAAAGGCCAACGGCGAGCAACACGAGCTCTGCGAGTCCCATAGTCTGGCTCCCTCTCTGCGGGCGAGCCCGATTACGCGACTACTCCCTCATTTATATGAGACCCGATGCTACCACACGAGCAGTCAAAAGAACCCCGTCCCAAATTAGCTACCTAAGCGGTGTTCGCTCATTCTGTAAGCATCGGATTTCGCAAGCGCCGCAGGGACAAACCGTGAGAAACTATTTAGCGTTTATGGAGCGTATACGATGGGAGCGATGCCTTGGATAAGAACGAGCTGCAAAAGCGTATGGAACAGGCCATCCGCCTGACGGCACCTGGTCAGCCGATCCGCACCGCCCTCGACATGATCATCGCCGGTCACCTGGGTGCCCTTATCTGCGTCGGCGACACCGAAAACGTGCTCGCTGCCGGTAACGACGGCTTCCCGCTCAACATTTCGTTCACCTCGAACCGTCTGTTCGAGCTCTCCAAGATGGACGGTGCCATCGTCATCGACGGCGACCTCACCCAGATCCTGCGCGCCAACTTCCACCTCAATCCCGATCCCTCACTTGCCACGAGCGAGACGGGCATGCGTCACCGCACCGCCGCTCGCATGTCGGTGCTCACCGATGCCATCGTGATCTCGGTCTCGGCCCGTCGTGCCGTCGTCAACGTGTACGTTCACGGCAAGAGCTACGAGATTCAGCCCGTCACCACCATCATGAGCTCGGTCAACCAGCTCGTCGCCACGCTCCAGACTACCCGTCAGTCGCTCGATCGCTCCCTGCTGCGCCTGACGGCCCTCGAGCTCGACGACTACGTTACGCTCGCCGACATTACCGGTATTTTCTCGAGCTTCGAGATCATGCAGCAGGCAAAGACCGAGCTTAAGGATTGCATCGTCAAGCTGGGCAACCAGGGCAAGCTCGTGCAGATGCAGCTCGAGCAGCTCGCCGGTTCCAGCATGGATACCGAATACGACCTGATGATCCGCGACTACGCGAGTGACTCCTCCGAGGCCAATGCCGAGAAGATCCGCGCCGAGCTCGCTCGCATGACGCCTAAGGACCTGTCCGACCCGCAACACGTGGCGGCGGTTCTGGGTTACGACGACCTGGACGAGGACTCCGTCATGACGCCGCTGGGCCTGCGCACGCTTTCGCGCGTGTCCGTCGTGCGCGACGGCGTGGCCGAGAAGATCGTCGACGAGTATGGCTCGCTGCAGGAGCTCATGGACGACATCAGCGAGGATCCGGAGCGCCTGGGCGACTTTGGCGTCAACAACCCTGCCATTCTTGCGGACTCCCTGTACCGCATGAAGGGCACCAAACAGGGGAACGCATAATGGCGCCCGTATGCGCCGTGGTCGTTGCCGGCGGCAGCGGCCAGCGCTTTGGAAATCCCGGCGGCAAGCAGCTCGTTAACGTGGCGGGCCGTCCGCTCATGAGCTGGTCCATCCGCGCGTTCGATCGGAGCGACAAGGTCGGCCACATCGTGGTGGTGTGTCCTGCCGAGCGCCGTGCCGAGATGCGCCGCCTTGCCATCGACCCGTTTGACTATGACACGCCCATCAGCTTTGCCGATGCCGGCGATACCCGTCAGGATTCCACCCGTGCCGGCGTGCATGCGGTTCCGGCGGGTTTCGAATATGTCGCCATCCACGATGGCGCTCGTCCGCTCATTACGACCGAGGCCATCGACCACGCTATCGACGTGCTCATGGGCGACCGCTCGCTCGACGGTGTCGTGTGCGGTCAGCCCGCGATCGACACGCTCAAGATCGTCGACGGCGATAATATCGTCGAGACGCCGCCGCGCGAGCTCTATTGGGCCGCGCAGACGCCGCAGATTTTTAGCGTCGACGCCATGAAGCGCGCTCACGCCGCTGCTATCGCCGAGGGTTTTATCGGTACCGACGATTCATCGCTGGTCGAGCGCATGGGTGGGCGCGTCCGCTGCGTCCAGAGCCCACGCGACAACCTTAAGGTGACGGTGCCCGAGGACCTGCGTCCCGTAACCGCGATTCTGCTTGGCCGCATGGCCGAGGGAGAGGACCTTCCCCATGTTCAGTAACCTGCGCATTGGCCACGGCTACGACGTCCACCGTTTGGTGGAGGGACGTCGATGTATCATCGGCGGTGTCGACATTCCCTACGAGCGCGGCCTGCTGGGCCACTCGGATGCCGATGTGCTCGCGCACGCCTTGGCCGATGCCATTCTGGGCGCCTGCCGCGGGGGAGACATCGGCAAGCTATTCCCCGACACCGATCCTGCCTACGAGGGTGCTGATTCGATGGTGCTGCTCGCTCGCATAATGGACTATGCGCGCGAGCTGGGCTTTGAGTTTGTCGATGCCGATTGCACCATTGCCTGTCAGCAACCCAAGATCACCCCGCACCGCGATGCCATGCGCGCCAACCTTGCCCATGCCCTGGGCGTTGACGTCGAAAACGTGGGCGTCGCCGCCACTACGACCGAAAAGCTCGGTTGGGAAGGCCAAGGCGAGGGAATCGGCGCCTGGGCCGTCTGCCTGCTACAGAAAACCGTTAAGGAGTAACGAATGCGTATCTACAACAGCGCTACCCATAAAAAGGAAGAGTTCCAGCCCATCGAGTCCGGCAAGGTCCGCATGTACGTGTGCGGCCCCACGGTCTACGACAACATCCACATCGGCAATGCCCGCACGTTCATCAGCTTTGACGTGATTCGTCGCTGGCTCATCGCGAGCGGTTACGAGGTCACGTTCGCCCAGAACCTCACCGATGTCGACGACAAGATCATCAAGCGCGCCAACGAGCAGGGCCGTACGGCCGCCGAGGTCGCGACGGAGTTCTCCGACAAGTTCATCGGCGTCATGCGCGCCGCCAACGTGCTCGATCCCGATGTGCGCCCCCGCGCCACCAAGGAGATCGGCCCCATGATCGCCATGATCAAGACGCTTATCGAGCAGGGCCACGCTTACGCAGCCGATAACGGCGATGTGTACTTTGCCGTGCGCAGCGATCCCAGCTATGGTCAGGTCTCGGGCCGCAACATCGACGACCTTATGGTTGGCGCACGCATCGAGGAGAACGAGGACAAGAACGACCCGCTCGACTTTGCCCTGTGGAAGGCCGCCAAGCCCGGCGAGCCCAGCTGGCCGAGCCCCTGGGGCGAGGGCCGTCCCGGTTGGCACACCGAGTGCGCCGCCATGGTTCATCGCTACCTGGGCACTCCGATCGACATCCACGGCGGCGGCTCCGACCTTGCCTTCCCGCATCACGAGAACGAGTGCGCCCAGGCCACCTGCGCCTGGCGCCAGGGCTTCTCCAACACTTGGATGCACACGGGCATGCTGCTGGTAGACGGCGAGAAGATGTCCAAGTCGCTCGGCAACTTCTTTACGCTGGCCGAGGTGCTCGAGCAGCACTCCGCTGCCGCCCTGCGCCTGCTGATGCTGCAGACGAGCTATCGCTCGCCGCTCGATTTTTCTTGGGAGCGCCTGGAGGGTGCCGAGAACTCGCTCACGCGTATCGCCGGTACGGTCGAGAACCTGCGCTGGGCCGCGAACCATGCGACGGCCGATGCCGATGCGGCTGCCGCCGAGGCGTTTGCCGCCAAGGCCGCCGAGACCCGCGCCGCCTTTAAGGAGTGCATGGACGACGACTTTAACACCGCTGGTGCCATGGGTGCCGTCTTTGGCTTTGTGACCGAGTGCAACCAGTACCTGGAGCAGGCGGGCGACGCTGCCGACAAGGCCGCCGCGCTTGCCGCCGCCGACACGCTGGCCGAGCTGCTCGATACGCTTGGCGTTGAGCTCCCCGAGCCCAAGGTCGAGCTGCCGCTGGGCCTGCTGGGCGTTGCCGCCGGTTTGGTCGCCTATACGGGTGACGACGTGGACGAGGCCGCTGCCAAGATTCTCGAGGCCCGCGCCGAAGCCCGCGCCGCCAAGAACTGGGATCTGGCCGACGCCATCCGCGACCAGCTCAAGGACCTGGGCCTGACGATCGAGGATACTGCCGCGGGCACTCGTATCAAATCTCTCTAATCCCCGCGGGTTTCCCAAGCACCCGACCGCCCGAGCCACGGCACCTTGCCTTTCAATCGTCGGGCATGACCTCAAGGTCTATGCCCTCCTCTTTCAAGGCAATCTGCCGCACCTCGGGCGGTCGGTCTATTTGTTTCGTTTGATAGTTGTATTTAGGAGGTCGCCTTATGGCCGACAATCGCAAGCGTGCGCCTCGTGGCGGCAAGCAGGCCGCTTCTGGCTCGCGTCCGATTCGCCGTAATGACCGCGCTGCCGCTCCCAAGGGCCAGCGCGGTCGCAACCAGGCCGCGCGTCCGCAGCGCGATCGCAACCGCGACGTTGTCCAGGCTCCCAAGGGCGAGTTTATCGAAGGTCGTCGTGCTGCCGCCGAGGCGCTACGCACTGGTTTTCCCATCAAGTGCGCGCTCATTGCCGAGGGCGGGGAGCGCGATGCCGCCTTGTCGCGCCTGGTCGACGACCTCAACGCCGCGGGTGTCCGCATTAAGTATGTGCCGCGCGCGCAGCTCGACGCACTGTCGAGCCATGGCGCTCACCAGGGCATCGCGCTCGAGGTTGGCAACTTCCCCTATGCCGATGTCGCCGATATCCTCGATCGCGCGGGTGACGGCCCGGCACTTGTCGTGGTGCTCGACCACGTGACCGACGACGGCAACTTTGGCGCCATTGTGCGCTCTGCCGAGGTTGTTGGCGCGGCCGGCGTCGTCATTGCCAACAAGCGTGCCGCCGGCGTGACCGTGGGCAGCTACAAGACCTCAGCCGGTGCCGTCATGCATCTGCCTATCGCGCAGGTTCCCAATATCGCCCGTGCACTCGACGACCTCAAGGCCGCTGGCTTTTGGGTGGGCGGTGCCTCCGAGCATGCCGAAGGCAGTTGCTGGGATGCACCCTTCGAGGGTCGCGTAGCACTCGTCATGGGCTCCGAGGGCGACGGCATCTCGCGCCTGGTGCTCGAGAAATGCGACTTTTTGACCAAGCTTCCCCAGCGCGGCATGACCGAGAGCCTCAATGTTGCCCAGGCGACCACGGCGCTGTGCTTTGAGTGGCTGCGCCGCAACGCCGGCGAGCTCATGGGGGAGGAGTAGCGCATGTCCAAAAAGAACCGTGCCAAGTCCAAGGCCAAGCGCTTTGGCGAGGGCTCGGCCAAGCCGATTGTTTCGGCCGCGACCTATGGCGTGGGCGGCAATGCGTTTGCGCAGGCCATCGCCGACCCAGTCTCGACGGTGCACTCCAATAAGCCCGAGCTGCTGGTGGTCGACGGTTACAACGTGATTCACTGCACACCGCGCTACGAAAAGCTCGTCTACGACCATTCCGACGATCCGTATTCCAGCGACGTCCACGATATGGCGCGCACTGCACTCATCAACGACGTGGCGGCGTTTGCCCAGGGCCGCTACGAGGCTGTGATCGTGTTCGACGGCGCGGGAAACATCTCCAGCGAGCGCCCCAACCTGCCGGCCCGCGGCGTGCGTATCGAGTTCTCGCCGACGGGCGTCTCTGCCGATACCGTGGTACAGAAGCTCTGCATCGAGGCGCGCGAGGAAGGCCGCGCGTGCTCCGTGGTGTCGAGCGACGGCACGATCCAGGCCGTCGTCATGGGCAAGGGTGTTACGCGCATCTCGAGCCGCATGCTGGTGGATGAGATCAAACAGATCGACAACGACGTTCACGAGGCAGAGGAAGCTCCGCAGATCAAGATGACTCTGGGCAGTCGCCTGAGCCCCGATGCCCTGGCCAAGCTCAAGGCTCTGCGCGGGAGGTAGGGGAGTTGGCGGGGCAATGCTGCCTCGCTAACTCCATTCAGCGATGTCGATCATTCTTTCGAGGCGCCACGTTAGCGCCTCTTTTATATAAGGCAGTCTCGCTGCTAGGGCATCGTTTTTAGACAGAATCTCGATCGCCTCGTCAACGAAGCCTTCGAGTTTGTCGCCGTCAAACCAGCTCATGTCCTCGACGAGCAACATTTGTTTGGCGGGGCTTGAATGAAATTGTGCGCTGGTAAAACTGTGCTCTCCCGCCCTAAGCTCCTCTAGTGATATGTTGCACCAGAGTGATGAGCCCGAATCGAAGATGGGGGCTGGTCTGCAGACCAGTGAGTTGACGTTTCGCACGAGGCCGAAGTTGCGCCAATGACGATCGTAGTTGGCAATGATGTCGTCACATACGATCATGCGGTCAAGGGCGTCTTTTATATCTGTCGCTCCAAGCTCCTCGCAGTTTGCTACATACCGTTCGTAATCGGTTAGTCGCTCGTCTGCATTTGCATGCTGGTTTACATAGAACGCAGGGACATACTCTTCTTCATCAGTTAAGAAGACATCGCATATGCTCAGGGCGGAAGTGCCCGTGCCCTCGAGCGAGTAAGGCACATAATCGCAGGCGTTTAGGATGCGACGGTGAAGTGCAGTCGCCACCAGCTCGTTATAAGGTTCCTGGTTTAGATGCGCACCTGCCTTGTGGAGAATTCGACGGTCACCCTCGCATGTCCAGTACTTTTGAAGATTGCCGTCCGAGGTGTTGTCGGGCTTTGCGGCAGCTGCCTTGCCCTCTGGGGCGAAGGGTGCGATGCTGAGAGAGACGTCGTCAAAAGCATTATTGAAGAAATTGATATCTTTCCACGCGAGACCGGAGCCTTGGGGCCTTATCCAATACTGGTCGGATAAGGAGAGGCCTAGATTTCGCTGTACGAGTTCATCGGGAACATCGACTGCGGCTTCTGCAAGCAGGGAACCTAGCCCAATGCGTGCGAGCGGGATACCGCGGCCGCGCCACCAAGTGCGGAAAGAGTCGAGCGATACGGGTTTGCTGGGAGCAAAAACTCCAATAGGGGCGTGGGCACGATCGACGTCGGCGCCGATGTGGGTGAAGTCTTTCCGTGATCTGCTGTAGACCAGCTGGGCCACTTCGTGTGTGCGGTTCATGAGGGTAAATGCGATTTCGCTTTTCCCATGCCCGCGACGAGGCCGTCCCCCTCTTTTGGTTGCGGAGCGGAGTCGCGTGTCTACGCTGTCTTTGTCGATAAGCCACACGCCAGAGGCCTTGCGGGCGGTCAGCGCGCCGTTCTTAATGAGCTCCTGCACCCTGCGCGGGGTGATGCCGAGCAGTTCGGCTGCTTCCTTTGTAGTCAACATCGCGAAACCCTTCGCCAAAACGAATAGTTTTATAGAGCCAATTGTAATTAAAACTATTCGTTCTGGCGAATGGTTTTAAGATTGAGGGCGCACTGACAGAAATGAACGGGTCTGGTACGCGCTGTTGCTGGATTTTGCATATTTGTATAACGCCGTGCGGCCTGTTGCGCCCCGTCCGCAATTCCTTTATTCTTAATTGACTTCGCGCGAAAGCGCCAAGTGTGCCAGTGTGGCGCAACGGTAGCGCAACTGATTTGTAATCAGTGGGTTGCAGGTTCGATTCCTGTCACTGGCTCCATGAGAGTTTCGGGCTCTGTTCCTTATGGGACAGAGCCCGTTTCTTTTTAGGTGGTGTGCCATCGGGTCAGCGCCCATTCCGTTTTCGGTTTGTCTCGTCCTCCAGTTTGTCTAAATCTGTAACACCAGGACCGATATGCGGCATCTAACTGTTACAGATTGAGATGAAACTTAGGGTGTTTTAGGAATATCTTGATCTGTAACATGTAGAAGCGGAATAGGCCTCTTGCTGTTACAGATCGAGACAAGGGCGGGCGCGGATCTGGATGTCCTGCTCGAGCGTGGATTTCTGGACACGCGAGCGAAGAAAATCTCCCGACCGGAGAACGAGCGTGGATAATTAACTTGGATAGGGAGCTAAGGTAAACACCGATTGTCTATCGATGGCTTTAGAAACAACGACCCCGATTTCATTGTGGAATCGGGGTCGTTTGTGCCTGAGGAATCCGAATGGATTAATCGAGCTCCTAAGGAACTTCTTGGGTTCTTGCTAATGGTCTGCCGAGGATGTCCCCAATGCAAACAGCGGGCATCTACTCAATATAGCTGGGGTTTTTCTTGATGATCACGCGTGCAGCGATGAAGGAGACGACGATGGCGATGATGGCGACAACGCATGCCAACACGAAGTTGCCCATGGACCCATCGGGAGCGATGAAGATGAGTGCCGAAAGAAGGCCGGGGCATGCTCCCGCAACATACTCTTTCAGAACAAAGATGCCTGCAGGGAGTCCAGCGCAGAGCGCGCCGATTGCCGTGCCGACAAGCAGGCGGGGACGCTCGATGAGGCAACCGTAGAACGCGGGCTCGGTTACGCCACAGAGTGCGGTGACGGCAACCGTGGTGACCATACCCCTCTTCTCTTTGTTTCCCTTCATTGCAGTTGCCAGGGCGAGGCTCGTGCCGCCAATGCAGAGGTTCGAGATGAATCCAAAGATAATGGGTGCCCAACCGAGCTGCGCCAGGCTCGTAACTTCGATTGCGATGTAAGCCTTATCGAGACCGAGCATGACGAAATAGGGGTTAAGGGCTGCCAGGATCGGAGTAGCGATAAATGCCACGTTGTCCATAAGCCACGTGACGGCATCGCTCAGCGCGTAGCCCATCATGCTGCCGGCGGGGCCAAGGATAATCAGCTCGACGGGCACGACGATGATCATGGTGAGCAGCGGCTTCAAGAACAGTTTGGTAACGTCGGGAATGATCTTCTGAAGGCCGCGGTCGACAAAGTACATGAATACAACGCCCAGTACGATGGGCACTACCGTACTCGAATAGTCGTTCGTCGGGATGGGAATACCAAGAAAGTCGAGACCCTCGGCACCGCTAATGGGCGAGCTGATCATGATCGCGCCCAGCAATGCGCCCATGATGGGCTGCATCTTCATGACGGCTGCGAGCTGATAACCAAGATAAACGGGCAAGAAGCTAAACGAAGCGCTAAAGATCGCCAACAGGACCTGGGCGGTTCCGCTATCGGTGCTCAATCCGCAATAATTGACCAGGAGATTCTTGATCGAAAGAATGAGTCCGCCAACGATGAGTGCCGGGACGATGGGCATGAATACCTGTGCAGAGACGTTCCCGAATTTCTCAATCAAGCCCATGGCGGTGTTACCGCTTTTAATGCCTTCTGCAAGGTCTTTGGCGGTTTGGGCATCGTCGGCAACCGTGCCACCGCCGACTTCGATTCCCGCGAAGTCGAGGAAGTCGTTGTAAGCCTCGGTGACGTTGGGGCCGATGATCACCTGAAGCTGGCCACCGCTGACTACTGCCCCGAGCGCCTGATCGGCCGATTTGGCGAGCTGGAGATCGATGATCGAGGTGTCTCGTGCGTCGATGCGAAGGCGCGTCGCACAATGAGTTACCGATGTAATGTTCTCTTTGCCGCCAACAGCCTTTAGGACTGTTTCGGACATTGCTTGATATTTCATCTCTTTCTCCTAACCTTCCTGCTCCTGATACTTCGAGATAAGGTCTCGGTACCAATACCAGCTCTTTTTGGGGGTGCGCTTCAGATTGTTCTCGAAGTCGATATGGACAAGTCCGTATCGTTTTTCGTAGCCGTTGATCCAGCTATACAGATCCATCGTCGACCAGAGGTAGTAGCCCTCAACGCGCGCGCCGTCGCGCTTAGCCCTCATCATGTGCTCGATGAACTGGCCCAGAAGCTCGATGCGGTCATCATCGTGGATCATTCCGTCTGCGTCTGGTTGCTCATAGGCGCCATGTCCGTTTTCCGTAATAAAGATGCGGGGCGCGTCATAGCGCTCGTGGACATCCATGATGGTTGAATACATGCAACCTGGGAGTATCTCGCGGCCCCATTTATTGCGGGGAACATTGCTGTCGCGGGCGCTTTCAAACAAGGGCGCAATGCATTTTCCTTCGACCTTTTTGCTCGAACCGCCCTTATTGTTCGCCGAAACGGCAAGTTCTCCACCGTGCCAGTCGGTTACATACTCTCGGCAATACACGTTGAGTCCAATAAAATCGACTTTACCGTCTCTGAATTCTTCTACGTCATTTGGGGATCGATAGAGCGAGACGCCAAGTTTTTCAAGGATTTCGTCCATTTCTGGCGGCAGTTGACCCTGAAGCGCTGGTGCCAGAATCATGCGATTGGCGAAAAAGTCTGCGTATCGAAATACGTCATCAGGGTGCTCGGTTGCCGGGTCGAGTTCGACAACGCCGCCATCGTGGACGGCGCCGATGATGCCGTCGTAGCCCATTTGACGATATGTTCGGACTGCGAGTGCGCTTGCGCGCATCAGGTTGTACTGAAACTGCATGTACGACTGAACGTCGAGCGATCGATTGGGGGGATAGTTGCCCAACATGTTTACGCAGTAGCTGTAGAAATGCGGCTCGTTAACGGTAGCCCAGATTTTGACGCGGTCTCCAAAGCGCTCAAAGCAAATCTTGGCGTATTTGCAGAACCACTCTGCCATGTCGTTGTTCAGCCATCCGCCTTTGCAAGCAAGCGTGAATGGCAGATCGTAATGGAACAGCGTAACGTTGGGCTCTATGCCATTTTCGAGGCAGCAATCAATGACCCGATTATAAAAATCGATACCCTCTTCATTCACTTCGCCGATACCCGTGGGGATGATTCGACTCCATGAAAGAGAGAAACGATAGGTGTTTTGTCCGCCTTCTTTCATCATGCGGATATCTTCTTCATAGCGATGGTAGAAGTCGCAAGATACATCACCGTCAACATGGTTGATGTTCTTATTGCTTGTGTGGCTAAAGAAATCCCACTCGCCAAGGCCTTTGCCGTCTTCGTTCCAGGCACCCTCGCACTGATAAGACGCCGTGGCGGAACCCCAGAGAAACGGCATGTTGTTCACGTTGCCCATGAATCCCCTTTCCATCATTCAACACGGTGGATACGTGTGGCGGAATTACGATTAAGATGACGTCAACTGATTTGAATCATAGGAGAACGACCAAAGCTGTTTGATTCAATAAATGAACCATGATTTCGAGGAGAGCGGAAAGAGGGATCACGTGAATATCAATGACTTCGATGTGCTCAATCGCATTAGCTCCATCATCAACAGCGAGTTTGGGTCAAACGATGCCGCCATCGCTCGATATCTCATCGCTCACATCAGGCGTTCGAGCGAAATCAATGTTGCCGCAATAACCCGCGATGCATTCGTGACCCGTTCCGCTGTTCGTCGTTTCTGCAATCGATTGGGCTACCAGTCTCTTAGCGATTTGAAAGAATCATTTACTCAATCAGTCTTTCCAAGCGACTTAAGCCATCGAGAGGAGGAATTTGGCTACGAGGAGTACAGGGCAGAGCTCGACGTTCGCATGATCGAGATGTTCGCTGAGGTTGAAAGCGGCGTGTCCGATATCGCTATTAAGCACCTTGCCGACGAAATTGATGGCCATAAAAACGTTGAAATCTGGTGCACCAATAATGTGAGCGCCAATCTCGTACGATTTCAGCAGGAAATGTTTTATGCGGACAAGATAGTTCGCATAGTTGCTGGGGCTAACGTCGCTGAATTGAAAAACATGGGAGACGCTTCGCAGTCATTGATAATTCTCGTATCGGTCTCCGGGCTATTTGCGTCCCAGGCGCGTGAGTATCTTGATTGCCGTTCGGGCAGGAAGATTCTAATTACTGCGTTTAGCAACGATGACAAATCGAGGTCTTTCGACCGTGTATATCGTCTTGGTAATGCGGGAAACGGAATTGACCGACTCGGCGTTTATTCGAAATATGCCATGACTTATTTCTTCGACTTGCTATCGTCGTGTTACTTGAGTCGCTATCCCTGCACCAAGGGGGAGCCGCTCTATGGGTCTACTTTGGCCTGGCCCGAGTAGTTGTGGCTCTATGGTTCTCCCGCCTGGAGAATGAGCGTGGATAATCTGCCACTTTGGCCTCAGAAGCACGCCAAAAGTGGGAGATTATCCAAGCTCGATTGTGCCGGTGAAGTCCGATCACGACCTATGTAATAAGCGCAAGGGATCCGTTATCGAGGGTCGAGACTGCAGACATGCTCCACCGCGCCAAAGTGTTCCCTTGGGAAATGACGTCGGCATTGCCAAATTCATCACTCCACATAATCAAAGTCAACAAAACCGCAGGTCACGGCTATATAGATACGCCCGGCACCGTGTATCTAGAGGTTTTCATTGACAGCCCCCAAGGTGGCATCGTATTATCTTCTTCGTTCGCGGGGGCGGCGGTCCAAAAGACCAAAGGACCTGCGGATACTTGAACGATTGGGAGTTTGCCCGAGTGGTTAATGGGGACGGGCTGTAAACCCGTTGGCTCTGCCTACATAGGTTCGAATCCTATAGCTCCCACCCGTCAAGTGCCTGTATAGCTCAGTCGGTAGAGCACTTCGTTGGTAACGAAGAGGTCACCAGTTCAAGTCTGGTTGCAGGCTCCATCCGGCGGTGTAGCTCAGTTGGTTAGAGCACACGGTTCATACCCGTGGCGTCACTGGTTCGAATCCAGTCACCGCTACCATAGGTAACACGGTGGCTTCTCAATAGTATGTTGAGAGGCCACTATGGTATAAAGGCAAAGTCCCGTCCGGGGACGACCTGTTTAGAGGAGGGCTTTATGGCCAAAGAGAAGTTTGAGCGCACTAAGCCGCATGTTAACATCGGCACCATTGGTCACGTCGACCACGGCAAGACCACGCTGACCGCTGCCATCACCAAGGTTCTCTCCGAGACCGAGGGCTGCAAGGCTGACTTCACTGCGTTCGAGAACATCGACAAGGCTCCCGAGGAGCGCGAGCGCGGCATTACGATCTCCGTCTCCCACGTTGAGTACGAGACCGCTGCCCGTCACTACGCTCACGTTGACTGCCCGGGCCACGCTGACTACGTCAAGAACATGATCTCCGGCGCTGCTCAGATGGACGGCGCTATCCTGGTCATCGCCGCTACCGACGGCCCCATGGCTCAGACCCGCGAGCACATCCTGCTCGCCCGTCAGGTCGGCGTTCCCTACATCGTCGTCTTCCTGAACAAGTGCGACATGGTCGACGATGACGAGCTCATCGACCTCGTCGAGATGGAGACCCGTGAGCTCCTCTCCGAGTACGATTTCCCCGGCGACGACATCCCCGTCATCCGTGGTTCCGCTCTGGGCGCTCTCGAGGGCGACGCCAAGTGGATGGACGCCATTCGCGAGCTCATGAACGCTGTCGACGAGTACATTCCGACGCCTGCTCGTAACAACGACCTCCCGTTCCTGATGGCCGTTGAGGACGTTATGACCATCTCCGGCCGTGGTACCGTTGCTACCGGCCGTGTCGAGCGCGGTGAGCTCAAGCTCAACGAGCCCGTCGAGATCGTCGGCATCAAGGATACCCAGAACACCGTCGTTACCGGTATCGAGATGTTCCGTAAGTCCATGGACTTCTGCGAGGCTGGCGACAACGTCGGTCTGCTGCTCCGCGGCATCAAGCGCGAGGACATCGAGCGCGGCCAGGTTCTCTGCAAGCCCGGTTCGGTTACCCCGCACACCAAGTTCACCGGCGAGATCTACGTTCTGACCAAGGAGGAGGGCGGCCGTCACACCCCGTTCTTCGATGGTTATCGTCCTCAGTTCTACTTCCGTACCACCGACGTTACCGGTACGGTCAAGCTCCCCGAGGGCACCGAGATGGCTATGCCTGGTGACCACATCACCATCGAGGGCGACCTCATCCACCCGATCGCCATGGAGGAGGGCCTGCGCTTCGCTATCCGCGAGGGTGGCCACACCGTCGGTTCGGGCATCGTCTCCACGATCATTGAGTAAATTAGCTCTTTGATATAGCTGACTTAGAGAACCCGGCACTTATATGGGTGCCGGGTTCTTTTCTGCAATGGATATTGAGCCGTTGCTGGTGTCGAGAGGATCGATTATGGTCCTGGGTGCACCGTCGATTAGATCTCGTTGGCTCCATTGATGTGTTCCAAATATGAATGGGTTCACCGAGAACCAATTGATTCGAGGTTTTCGTTGACAGCACTTACGTAGAGCTGATAAAGTATCAACTCGTGCCCGTACGGGGCGGAAATGAAAGGTTCAGGATACATGCGTACTCTAGTTACTCTTGCGTGCACTGAGTGCAAGCGCCGCAACTATACGACCACCAAGAACAAGTCGACCATGCCTGATCGTATGGAGATCAAGAAGTATTGCCCCTGGTGCCGTCACCACACGCTGCACAAAGAGACTCGCTAGTCTCTAGTCACATACGCCAGTAGTTCAATTGGTAGAGCATCGGTCTCCAAAACCGAGTGTTGAGGGTTCGAGTCCTTCCTGGCGTGCCAGTCATTATTCCGTAAGCTCCCAATTGGGGGCTTACGGTTTACTCATGTATAAGCGCATTGCGCGGAGGTAACCCAAATGGCCAACAAGAAGAACAAGAAGAAGGCTCAGCAGCAGGCGCCTGCCAACAACGCTGCCGCCAACTCCAAGGTTGAGGCCAAGAAGGCCGTTGCCAAGAAGAACGAGAAGGCTGCGAAGTCCAAGAAGAACGAGAAGCCTGGTTTCTTCGCCCGCACCAAGAAGTATTTCGCTTCGGTCAAGTCCGAGATGAAGCGTGTCACGTGGCC
The DNA here is from genome assembly GCA_902495265.1 of uncultured Collinsella sp. Taxonomy (GTDB): domain Bacteria; phylum Actinomycetota; class Coriobacteriia; order Coriobacteriales; family Coriobacteriaceae; genus Collinsella. Next base: position 21,364 of record CABUWR010000001.1, read on the forward strand.
CGATAAGAAGGAGCTCGTGAACTACTCGGTCGTCGTGTGCGCTTCTCTGATCGTCGTCGGCGTCGTCATCGCTCTGCTCGATGCTGGCTTTGGCGAGGCTCTTGCTCTGTTCTCTGGATTGAGGGGCTAAACCATGTCTAAGCGTTGGTACGTCGTTCACACTTACTCTGGATACGAGAACCGCGTTAAGTCCGATCTCGAGCATCGCATCGAGACTATGGGCATGCAGGACCGTATCTTTGATATCGAGATTCCTATGGAGCGTGTCACCGAGATCAAAGAGGGTGGCAAGCGCGAGACCAAGGATTCCAAGATTTTCCCGGGTTATGTTCTGGTCCGCATGGAGATGGATGACGATGCTTGGACGTGTGTTCGTAACACGCCTGGCGTCACCGGTTTCCTGGGCGGCAACGGCAAGCCCGCACCGCTTTCCCGTGACGAGTACAACAAGATGACTCGTCGTCCCGGTAAGGGCGATTCGCCCAAGCGCACCTCGGTTGATATTCAGGTCGGCACGTCCGTCCGCGTCACCGATGGCCCGCTTACCGACTTTGATGGCAAGGTCTCCGAGGTTAACACCGAGGCTGGCAAGCTCAAGGTCACGCTGATGATCTTTGGCCGCGAGACGCCGGTAGAGCTCGACTTTAACCAGGTCGCTGTCATCGCTTAAGTTTTCGTCCGTTCGCGCGAGCGTGCTTCTTCTGTGACTGCTCATCTCAGGAGTGCTTCTAACACGTGCGTGCTTACGATATAGCAAGTACTTCACACTCGTGATTCGAAAGGAATGACCATGGCTGAGAAGAAGGTTGCCAACGTCATTAAGCTCCAGATTCCTGCTGGTGCCGCTAACCCCGCTCCTCCCGTCGGCCCCGCGCTGGGCGCTGCTGGCGTGAACATCATGCAGTTCTGCCAGGCTTTTAACGCCGAGACGCAGGACAAGAAGGGCGACATTATCCCCGTTGAGATTTCTGTCTACGAGGACAAGTCCTTCTCCTTCATCACCAAGACCCCGCCGGCGGCTCACCTCATCAAGAAGGAGCTGAACCTCAAGTCTGGTTCCGCTAAGCCCCAGGCCGATAAGGTTGGTCAGCTCTCCCAGGAGCAGCTCACCAAGATCGCCGAGATCAAGATGCCGGACCTCAATGCTAACGACATTGACGCCGCCAAGAAGATCATCGCCGGTACCGCCCGTTCCATGGGCGTCACCATCGCTGAGTAGCGATTTCTTTAGGTAATGGCGGGTGCTCCGACCGGGGCGCCCGTTATATGTGTGCAATAGGGCACACGATACGATGTGGGAGGGCATAAGCCCGTTTAACCACAGGAGGTAATGCACATGGCTAAGCATGGTAAGAGCTATAACGCCGCTGCCGAGAAGATCGACCGCGCCACGCTCTACACCCCCCTTCAGGCTGCCAAGCTCATCAAGGAGCTCGACACCGCCAAGTTCGACGAGACCGTCGAGGCCCACTTCCGTCTGGGCATCGATACTCGTAAGGCTGACCAGAACATCCGTGGTTCCATCTCCCTGCCCCACGGCACCGGCAAGACCGTTCGTGTTGCCGTCTTCGCCGAGGGCGAGAAGGCTCGCGAGGCCGAGGCTGCCGGCGCCGACATCATCGGTTCCGACGAGCTCGTCGCCCAGATCCAGAAGGGCGAGATCAACTTCGACGCCGCTATCGCTACGCCGAACATGATGGCCAAGGTTGGCCGCATCGGTAAGATCCTTGGTCCCCGTGGCCTCATGCCGAACCCCAAGCTCGGCACCGTGACCATGGACGTCGCCAAGATGGTCTCCGAGCTCAAGGCCGGCCGCGTTGAGTATCGCGCCGACCGTTACGGCATCTGCCACGTGCCCCTGGGCAAGAAGTCCTTCTCTGAGCAGCAGCTCGTCGAGAACTATGCTGCCCTGTACACCGAGATCCTGCGCGTCAAGCCCTCTTCTGCTAAGGGTAAGTACGTCAAGTCCATCTCCGTGTCTTCCACCATGGGCCCTGGCGTCAAGGTCGATCCCGCTGTCCAGCGTGACTTCCTGGCTGAGTAACTAACAGTTACTGCCTGAGCAAAGCAAGCATTGCTAAAGAAACCCGGTTCTGCCTCGTGCAGGACCGGGTTTCTTGCTATCTCGGGCCAAAAACACCAAAAAGGGGACAGGCACCTTTGTGGTGTTTTTGGCACTTTGGCGTCAATGTTATGGCATCGCAGCGAGCCGGTTCCAAGTGCCCCAGGTCGCCCCGAAAGAGGAGCGACGCGTACTTTGGTACGCGAGCGACGGCTTGAGGGGCGAGATGGGGTGCTTGGGGCCGGCGCAGCGTCAAGCCTTAAAGGTGGTTACCAGGGTGTTCTGGCGGTTGAGGACTCGATGGCCTCGTGGCGTTTGAGCTCGCGGCGCATGGTTTGCGAGTTGAGCCAGGCTGCCTGCCAACCACGGAGGGGGTAGTGCGCTTCGTCAAGTTCAAACTGCGTATAGCCGCAGGCGTTGATGATTGTTGCCCCGCATGCATGCCGACGCTCACGCTGAAAGTCGTGGCCATAGCATTGGTGCACATGCCCGTGTACCATGTAGTCGGCATTCCAGGACTCGAGCGCTGTGTTAAAGCATTCGAATCCTCGATGTGGCAGATCATCCAGATCGCCCACGCCGGCGGCGGGTGCATGGGTGAGCAAGATGTCGCAGCCGCCGACCATCCTGATTTTACGCGACAGCTTGCGCATGCGCTTGGCCATCTCGCGCTCGGTGTACATGTTGGCACCGTCTCGATAGCGCATGGAGCCGCCAAGCCCCGCAATGCGGACGCCGCGATACACGTACACGGTGTCTTCGACGCAGATGCATCCACCCGGTGCATGACGTGCATAGCGGTCATCGTGGTTACCGCGCACGTAGATGAGCGGCTTGTTGATGACGGTGACCAAAAACTCAAGATAGTCCGGGTCCAGGTCGCCAGCGGACAAAATCAAGTCAACACCCTCAAAGCGTTCCTTGCGAAAGCATTCCCAAAGGCATCGTTCTTCGGTATCGGCTACGGCAAGGATCTTCATAGGGCGTGGACTTTCGGCTCATCGTTGGGCTGCGGAATGGAACCTACCACGTTGTCGGCCAGCCAGTCCATCTCGACGATTTGCGTGCTCGGCAGCGGGGGAAAGCCCTCGATCTGCACCACGCCGTCTTGGCTATGAAGCTCGCCGCCAAATGGATTGATGGAGCCCTCGACGATGCCATTGCGCAGTAGCTGAACTAGCTTGCGCGTCTGATAGGGCAGGCCCGGAGCGTAGCGAATGTCGATAACGCCCGAGCTCATGCCGTACCAGTAGTTGACGGCGCGCACTTGGCTGTCGTCACTGGTCTCATCCCAGGTGCCATGCAGCAGGCTTCGCACGATAAGCTCGTAGTATCGGCCCCAGTTCCATACCGGCATGGCGATGCCGACGACCTTGCCATCGACCAGGCGGTGGAGTCCGTAGGCCGTGGGGTCTTCGAGCGACTTTGACATGTCGGCGCCGGTCATGACGCTCACGCCTTCGCGGCACATGGCCTCGGCAAGGCCGCCGGCGGGCACATCGCCCCAGGTGAGGATTACCTGCGCGCGAGGGTCGAGCAACGAGGCGCCGATGGCAAAGGCGTTGATCTCGCTAAGCGCGCCTGACGCAAAGACCGACGCGTGGTAGCCAATGCGATGGTTGTCCGCCATGCTGGCCGCAAGGGCGCCCAGGAGGAACTTGGCCTCGTACATCTTTCCAAAATACGAGCGCACGCTTTGGTGGGGAAGGCCGATGGAGCAGTTGAGGAATCGCACCTGGGGATACTCAACGGCGGCCCTGAGCGTATATTCCATCAGGCGGTGTGAAGTCGAGAAGATGACGTTCGCCCCGTGCTTGACGGCGGTCTCCACGGCGGCGTAGAACACGTCCGGATCATGGCAGTCCTCGAACGCCTCGGTGCGCACGATACCGCCAAAGTGCTCATCGAGATACTGACGCCCTTGGTCGTGCAGGCTGTCCCAGCTCGACGTCGCACAGGGGAACTCATGGATAAAGGCGATGTGCAGGGGGTTGGCCGCCGAATAGATGGTCTTGCCCATAAAGAAGTTGAGCACGCCGGAGGTGGACTTGGCGGGCGACTCCTCCTCATCGACGCTCGGCGCTTCGACAAGATCGACCTTGTCCTCGTCATTTTTGCCGGCAATGACCAACTCGCGCCAAATCTTGCACAGGCGCTTTACAACGATATCCGTCGGCGTATCCAGCAGGCGGTCCTGGTTGTACACATTGAGGTAGACGAGCATGGCGTCGGCGGGCGTAATGTCCAGGTGGTCGCCGCCTGCGCGAAGGTAGGCGCGCTTAAAGAGCAGGAAGGTGTGGCGCAGGTAGTCGACCTTTTTCTGCGGCCATTTTTCGATAAGGTTCTGACCGAGCATCTTGGCGAGCGTTTCGTAGCTTCCCTCACGCGAGAACTCGATCTCATATAGGGGGCAGACGCGCCAAAACGCGCAGAACTCGCCGTACAGGCGGCTTTCGACGGAATCCCATTTGCCGGGGTAGAGACGGGTGACCCTAGCCGAAACCGTTGGAGCGTCCAGGAATTTAAGGACGCTGACGCGCTTGTTGCCCTCCTGGACGTAGACCCGATGCATGAACTCGGTGACGATGATGGGGTCGCGATAGCCCTCGGTCACCTGGATGTCGTAGAGGTTGGACCACTTGCGGGCGAACTCGGTGTTAAACGGCAGCAGGGGCATAAAGTTACACGAAAAGGCAGACTGACGGCCTTTGGTGACCGTGCCGACGACCATTTCGAGCGGAATGTCCCTCAGGCCGACGCTCTCTCGCTGACCTAAGGGGAGCTGGGCAACGAGGCTATCGAGGTCCGTAAGGTACGGGTGCTCGCTTTGGCTGATGGCGCGACGGCGTCCCTGCTCGCCGCGCTTGCGTGCTTGACGATAGGCCTCTTCCATGGTGTTTACTCCCTTAGTCGTTTAAACAACGATACGAACCATGGTACCACGATGCGAAACCACCACAAAGGTGCCTGTCCCCTTTGTGGTGGTTTTAGGCGATGATGGGGGCGATGGCGCGGATGCAGGCGTCGGCTGCCGTGAAAGTGGTGCTGTCGTCGCTGACGATAAAAATGATCTTGCCCTTGATGCCAAAGTCGCCGATCTCGCTAAAGAGCACGTAGGGCTCCTTGTCAAAGCCCGAGATGGGAAGTACGGCGGCCTTGGTGGCGTCGGTGAGCTCATCTGCCAGCGCGTCCAGTGAAGCCCACTTGGACGTGTCCTTGACCGCGACGGGGACGGTAACGCGCCCAAAGGGCATCAAATGCACGAGCGTGTTCTTGGAGATGTTGGAGTTGGGGACGATGATGGTCTGCCCGCAGGCGTCCACGATGGTCGTATGGCGCCAGGTGATGTCTTGGACCACGCCCGACACGCCGCCGACCTCGATATTGTCGCCAGGTTTGATAATGCCCATAAACGTCACCTGCATGCCGCCGATGAGGTTTGAAAGCGTGTCCTGAAAGCCGAGTGAGATGGCGATGCCGCCGACGCCAAGAGCGGCGACGAATGCGTTTGCGTTAATGCCAAAGCAGTTGTCGAGGATAAAGCTGCCGCCAATCATCCATATGACGGCGCGCGCGATGTTGATGAAGATACTCGATGAAGGGAGTGGGTTATCGTCGCGGTTAAGCAGGTGGCGCAGGGTCTTGGACGCGACCTTGGCGGCAATGGCGGTGCCGATAGCCAAGATACATGCCCAGATGATGTTGTGGACCCATCGTTGTGCAAAGAAATGAAGAATTGGCTCAAACAATTCCATGTAGGGAAACCTCCTCATGATCATCCAAACATGATACCCATCAAGAAGCCCGTCCGATCAAATTCGGACGGGCTTCTGTGCTCGATATAAGGTTTGCACGGGGGGCTGCAAGGCCCGGCGGTGTAGCTAAGCGTTGACGCTTCCAGATCAACGCGGCGGCTAACGCAAGGCGGGGGACGAATCTTTTCATGGCAGTCTCCTTAGTCCTTAACAAAAACCACCACAAAGGTGCCTGTCCCCTTTGTGGTGGTTTTCTAGGTCGTTAGCTCAGCAGCATGCGGTCGTTGGCGAGCTCGCCGCCCGAGACCTCCTCGAACTTCTGCAGCAGGTCGGCCACGGTGAGTGACTTCTTCTCATCGCCCGCCACGTCGTAAATCACGTGACCTTCGTGCATCATGATCAGACGGTTGCCCAGACGGATGGCGTCGTTCATGTTATGTGTGACCATGAGCGTGGTCAGGTGGTTCTCGTCGACGATCTCCTCGGTCAGGTTGAGCACCTTAGAAGCCGTCTTGGGGTCGAGTGCGGCGGTGTGCTCGTCGAGCAGCAGCAGGCGAGGCTTGGTGAGCGTGGCCATCAGCAGGGTGAGTGCCTGGCGCTGGCCGCCCGAGAGCAGACCGACCTTAGCGTTGAGGCGCGTGTCCAGGCCAAGGTCCAAGCGCTTGAGCAGCTCAACGTACTCGTCCTTCTCGGCCTTGGTGACGCCCCATGAAAGACCGCGACGCTGGCCGCGGCGCTTGGCGAGGGCCAGGTTCTCGGCAATCTGCATGTCGGCTGCGGTGCCGCGCATGGGGTCCTGGAACACACGGCCCAGGTACTTGGCGCGCTGTGATTCGCTCAGACGCGAGATATCGGTTCCGTCGAGCTCGATGACACCCGAATCGAGCGGATACACGCCGGCGATCATATTGAGCAGCGTGGACTTGCCGGCTCCGTTGCCGCCGATTACGGTTACAAAGTCGCCGTCGTTAAGGGTGAGGTCGACGCCGGTGAGTGCGCGCTTCTCGGTGACGGTGCCCTTGTTAAAGGTCTTTTTGACGTGCGAGAGCTTAAGCATTTGCCTCATCTCCCCTCGTATAGGAGCTGCGGAGCTTGTAGCGCTCCCAAACCACGGGCACGCACAGGGCCACGGCGACGATCACGGCGGAGAGCAGCTTCATGTCGTTGGCGTCCATGCCCAGCTGCAGCACGATGGCGCGAATGAGGAAGTACACCACGGAGCCAAAGACGGCAGAGGCAAGACGGACGCTAAACTGCGTCAGACCGCCGGGCAGCAGGCGGCCGAGCACCTCGCCGATGACGATGGCGGCAAGACCGATAACGATGGCGCCGGTGCCCATGCCAATGTCAGCGTACTTCTGGCTCTGGCAGATGAGCGCACCCGAAAGGCCGATAAGGGCGTTGGAGAGCACAAGGGCGATCATCTTGGTGGAGTTGGTGTTGACGCCCAAGGCGCGGATCATGTACTCGTTGTTGCCGGTGGCACGCAGCGCCGAGCCGATCTCGGTGCCAAAGAACCAGTACAGGATGGCGACGATGGCCACGGCCAGCACAATGCCCAGGATGATGGCAACGGTGGACTGCGGCAGGCCCGTCATGTGGCTGACGGATGAGAAGATGGTGCCCTTGGCAAGGATGGGCGTGTTGGATTTGCCCATGATGCGCAGGTTGATGGACCACAGACTGATTTGCGTAAGGATTCCGGCGAGGATTGCGGGAATCTCAAAGACGGTGGTCAAGATACCCGTGACGGCGCCGGCGATGGCGCCGGCGCACATGCCGGCCAGCACGGCGAGCAGCGGGTCGACGTTATTGTTGACGATGAGCACGGCGCAAACACAGCCGCCGAGGGCAAAGCTGCCGTCGCAGGTCATATCGGGGATGTCGAGCAGGCGGAACGTGATAAACACGCCGAGCACCATGATGCCCCAGAGGACGCCCTGCGAAACGGCGCCCTGCAATGCAATGAGCATGCTTCATACCTCCTAGGATAGGGTGGACACGTGATTTTCCATAATAGCGGTAACAATGCATAAAAGAGCTGCGGACGGATGTTTTGTCTCATCCGTAACAAGCAGGGCGAACGCCGGTCTTTGGCGTTCGC
>CABUWR010000002.1 GCA_902495265.1 uncultured Collinsella sp.
GGAGCTTTAGTTAGCCCATATGACGCTGTTTTGAAGTCTACCCTGCCTTCAAATAGGGCGAATGGTATAGAGATAGCTGCAAAACAGCCTAATTCAATATGTCTAGTTATACGTATTTGAACTAACTGTCCAGCCCTGTTTGACGGCGCACGGGTGATTCGCCGTTTAGACCGGTGCAAGGCCGATTCCGGCCCGCAGAGCGTTGAGCCAAGCGGCCTGACGCTTGCGATAGCCCTTGATGCGATATCGGAATCGGACTCCCGCGAGTCGATGCATCGTTTGGGCGAAGGCTTCGAGTGCAACAAGGTCTTTCATTTGGTCGCGATTGATAACCAGGACGTGGATGCCCATTGCCTTGAGGCCATTATTTCGATTGCCATCGTGGATGCGAGCGTTTTGAAGCTCATGCCCAATTCCGTTGTATTCGCTGTCGACTCCGGCTGCGGGGCAATACAGGTCGCAGATGGCGTAAGGGATGCCGGAGGACATGTTGACCGCAAGGGTGTCGAAGTCGATTCGATAGTTGAGTAGCAAGCCTCCCATAGGTAGGCTGCAACACCCGAAACCGCCAAAGCGCATGGGTGCTCCGAGAACGGCAAACATTAGGGATTCGGCTGGGGATGCGGATCCGGCCCGGGCGAGTTTAACGGCCGTGCGAAACGAGGCGTACGAGCTACTTTTGGCGAACCGTGCGACCGCCTCGAGCTCTTCGATGGTCGTGGCGGGCTCGCATTTGTAGTGTGCCTGTTCATAGCGGGTTTCGTTCTGTTGCTCGGCCACCGACTGGTTGCCCAGGCAATCAAGATCGCCCGTCGCTGCGCAGCCATCGCCCTTGGGCCAGATGTCGTCATGGGCAATGGGGTATGTTGCCCCGGGAGGAAGGGAGTAGGTTCCGAGCAGTTCCATGAGAAGCATCAAGGTTTTGGCGACTGATTCATTTTTGGAACAAAGCATGGCTGTCACGGCGGGAGACGTTGCGTAGATGTCGGCCTCGACGTGCATAATTGCACCTTCAGGAAGCGGAGCGGAGAGAATATGCTGAAGAAGTCGCTTGTCGGGGCGTCTGTTGTCTTCGTCTGAAACGAGAAGATCGAGCAGTTCGGAATCATCTTCATTCCAGGCATCGAGTATCGAAAGTGCGCCAAAGTCTATCGCGTCATTATTGGGAATGCAGCTAGCCAAGGCCTGTGCTTGCTGTTCACTATCAACGAAGTCCCAGGGTAGGGCAGAGTACGCCCGTCGTGCGCGACGAATTGCGCGGAGGGCGGAGAAATGTGAAATCACGGTCGTCATAGCTATAACGTACTAAGTTGGAGGCAGAATGCGACCGCCATACCGTTCTTTTCGCTCAGCGGGGCGCTGCGCGCCACGAACGGCTGGGCGTTATGAAATCGGTGGAATCGGTCGAGGGGATTACAGGAAATTGAGCTCTGCCGCGAAGGTTGACGATATCTACTGGACAGTTAGTTCAGATACGTATAAGGCGGCGGGCGTTCGAGGCGTTTCTAAGGGCCTTTGAAGGCGATTTGAGGATAAAAATGCAGCGGCTGTACTCGAAAACGATGAGCTTTGGACGGTATGGCATCCGCCGGGGAGCTCAGAAGGCTCCGAACGGCCCTTTGGAGCTTTAGAAAAATACGTATCTGAACTAATTGTCCAGGGAAGGTTGGCGAGGGATAGAAAAGGGTCGGAAGCGAGCTTCCGACCCTTTAAAAACACCAAAGATGATGAGATGCACGCTGGATTACAGCGCGAAGTCGCCGCCGACGAGCGTGGAGACAGGCTCCTCGTGGTAAACGGCGGAGATGGCCTGGGCGAACTCCTCGGCGACCGAGATGGTCTTGATCTTGCCGCCCACCTCGACGGGAATGGCGTCGGTGACGACGCACTCGACGATCGGGGCGTCGTTCAGGCGCTCGATGGCCGGACCGGAGAAGATGCCGTGGGTGGCGCAGACGTAGATGTCGCCAGCGCCCATAGCCTTGAGCTCTTTGACGTTGGCGCACAGGGTGCCAGCGGTGTCGATCATGTCGTCGTTGATGACGCAGGTCTTGCCCTTGATGTCACCGATGATGCCCATGACCTCGGCGGCGTTGTGGCGCGGACGGCCCTTGTGGGCGATGGCCAGGTCGCAGCCGAGCATGTCGGACAGCTTCTTGGCGGCCTTGGCGCGACCCACGTCGGGGGAGACGACAACCAGGTTGTCGGTGTCGAAGTGCATGTCGTTGTAGTACTGGCCAAACAGCGGCAGTGCGGACAGGTGGTTAACCGGGATATCAAAGAAGCCCTGGATCTGACCCTGGTGCAGGTCGAGGGTGATGATGCGGTCGACACCGGCGCGCTCGAGCAGGTTGGCGACGAGGCGGGCGGTGATGGGCTCGCGCGGGCCGGCCTTGCGGTCCTGGCGGGCATAGCCGTAGTGGGTGATAACGGCGGTGATGGAGCGGGCGGATGCGCGCTTGGCAGCGTCGGTGGCGATGAGCAGCTCCATGAGCATGTCGTTGACGTTGCCGCCAGCCACGGACTGAATCAGGAAGACGTCGGCGCCGCGGACGGTCTCGTCGTAGCGGGCGTAAATCTCACCGTTGGCGAACTGCTTTAGCGTAAGGCCCGAAAGCTCGACCCCAAGGTACTCAGCGATCTTCTGAGCGAGGGGACGGTTGGAGGAACCGGAATACACGCGGATGGACTTGCGCATATTCTCCGACTTCTCGGGATCATTAATCGGCATTACCCTTCTCCTTTATACATCGAATGCCATATAGATGCCTTGTTGCATTGTAACCGCGCGACGGGGTTTATCGAGTCTTGATAACGTCTTTACCGTCAACGGACACGAACCGACCACTCATCCGGTCACGCAGGTCACGATAGAAAAAGGAGCCGTCCCCATGGAACAACTCCTTTTGTGCTTGGTAAAACGTTATGCCTCGTCGTCCTCGTGCAGGCGGCGGCGATAATCGGCGGCCCAGCCCTCGATATTTACCTGACGGGCGCGGCCCAGACCGAGTGCGTCGGCTGGAACCGGCTCGGTGATGACGGAGCCGGCGGCCACGAGTGCACCGTCGCCAATCTGGGCGGGTGCGACCATCATGGTGTCGGAACCGATGAAGGCATCCTTGCCGATGACGGTCTTGTGCTTGTGGACGCCGTCGTAGTTGCAGGTGATGGAGCCCGCGCCCACGTTGACGCCGGAGCCCATGGTGGTGTCGCCGATGTAGGACAGGTGGGGCACCTTGGAACCCTCGCCGATCGTGGACTTCTTGATTTCCACGTGCGTACCGGCCTTGGAGCCGTCGAGCATGTGGGTGCCCGGGCGCAGGTAGGCACGCGGGCCGCAGTCGACGCCGTTCTCGATGACGGCCTCGATGGCGATAGTTTCATCGATGGTGCAGCCGCTGCCGACGGTGGTGTCGGTGAGGCGGCTGTTGGGGCCGAGCTGGCACTCCTCGCCCACGGTGACGTGGCCGATCAGATGCGTCTGCGGCCACACGACGGTGTCGCGGCCGATGGTGGCGTCGGGACCGATCCAAGCCTGCGTGGGGTCGATGAAGGTAACGCCCTCGGCCATCCAGTGCTCGTTGATGCGGTCGCGCGCGATGGCGGTGAGCTGCGCGAGCTGAATGCGGCTGTTGACGCCCAGGCCGTCGCGGTAGTCATCGCAGTGGAAGATGGAGACCGCCTGGCCGTGACCCTTGAGGATTTCGAGCATGTCGGGCAGGTAGTACTCGGACTGCGCGTTGTCGTTGCCGATCTCGTTAATGTGGGCGGCGAGCTGCGCGCCGTCAAAGGCGTAGCAGCCGGCGTTGCACTCCAGCAGCGTGGCGGCCTGCTCGGGCGTGCAGTCCTTCTGCTCGATGATGCGCTCGATCTGGCCGTCGGCGCCCAGCTTGATGCGGCCGTAGCCGAAGGGATCGGGCGGGGTCATGGTCATGACGGTGCAAGCGAGCTCGCCGGTGGCGACGGTCTGCGCGAACTTGGCGACGGTGTCGGCGGTGATGAGCGGCAGGTCGCCGTTGAGCACGACGACCGGGCCTTGCGTGATGCCGCAGGCCTCGAGCGCGACCTTGACGGCGTGGCCGGTGCCCAGGCGCTCGGTCTGCTCGACGCACTCGACCTTGGTAGCGCTGTTGGCATAGGCGCCGTCGATGAGGGCGCGCATCTCGTCGGCGTGGCTGCCGATGACGACCACGACGCGGCTGCAGCCGGCCTTGATGGTGGCGTCGACGATCCACTGGACCATGGGCTTGCCCAGGATCTTGTGCGAAACCTTGCAGTGGTTCGACTTCATGCGGGTGCCCTCGCCGGCGGCGAGGATAATTGCGGTTGCGTCCATGTGATCTCCTGTTACGTTATAGAGACGTGTGTTTGGAAACGATACACGGCGCAATATGATACCGCAGGCATATGTTGAGCGCGTAGCGATTGGTTTGCGGCGGTTGAGGCTTGCGCCGCCGGCGTGGTGTTTGCACTGCTTGCGTGCGGCATTGGCGGTGCTGCGGAGCTGTCGTTTGAGCGAGGGGACGGGGGTGCCCGTGGACAACATACGAGAGGAGTTTGGCGGCGAGCCCGTTGCGGCATTCTCGATGTCGCATCCGGCTGTGCCGGCACTCTATATAGTGCTGACGCTGGGGCTCACCATGTTCTCGATGCAGCCGGTGCTGATTGCGCTGTCGCTTGCGGGCGGGCTGGCGTATGGATTTGCGACGCGTGGGGCTGCCCGCACGCTGGGCGCACTCCGCTGGCAGCTGCCGGTGATTTTGATTATCGCGCTGGTCAATCCGCTGTTTAGCGCCTCGGGCTCGACGGAGCTGTTCCGTATTGGTATGCGCGCGGTGTATCTGGAAAGCATGGTATATGGCCTGTGCATGGGCGGACTGTTTGTGGCGAGCGTGCTGTGGTTTGAGGCCGCGGCGTCGATGCTCGAATACGACAAGGTGCTCGCGCTGCTGGGCAATGCCGCACCGGTGATTGCGCTCATGATCTCGATGTGCATGAGGCTTATCCCGCAGTTTTTGCGCCGCGGCCGCACGGTGCTGGCGGTGCAGGGCGCGATTGATGTACCGGGGCGTGCGCCGGCCGATCCCGTGCGCTCGCGCCTGCGGGCGTCGAGCGTGTTGATGGGCTGGGGCATGGAAGATTCGCTGGAGCGCGCGGACGCGATGCGCTCGCGCGGGTGGGGTGCCGCGACGCGTCGTACGACGTATGCGCGGTATCGACTGGGGCGCAGCGACGTTGCCGCGCTGGTCGGGCTCGCGCTGTTTGGTGCTGCCGCGGTGGCGGTGGCGTGGACCGCGACGACGCAGTATTCGTTTTATCCGCAGCTCTCGGTGCCGGCGCCGTGGCCGGGCTATGTCGTGTACGTTGCCTGGATGGTGCTGCCTTGCGCGTTGCACGCGATTGATGAGAAGAGGTTTGGCTGATGGCTCGGTTTGATAGGAGCTCGGCGGCGGGTGTGGCATATGGCTCGGCCGCGCCGGCGATTGAGGTGCGAGGCCTTAGTTTTGCCTATCCCGGGGTCAAGGCACCGGTGCTCGAGGGGCTTGATTGGCGTGTTTCCCAAGGTGCGTTTGCACTGCTTGTTGGCGGTACCGGTTCGGGCAAGTCGACGCTGCTGTCGCTGCTCAAGCCCGAGATCGCTCCAGCGGGCGAGCGCACTGGCGATGCGCGCGTGCTGGGCGAGAACGTTGCCGACATGGACGTGCGGGCATCGGCAGAGCGCGTGGGTTATGTGTTTCAGGATCCCGAGAACCAGATTGTGTGCGAGACCGTGTGGCACGAGATGGCGTTTGGCCTAGAGAATCTGGGTGTGTCGCGCGACGAGATGCGCCGCCGTGTTGCCGAGACCAGCTATTTCTTTGGTCTGGAGGACTGGCTTCATCGTGATACCGATACGCTTTCGGGTGGCCGCAAGCAGCTGCTGTCGCTTGCCGCCGTCCTGGCGCTGCGCCCGCGCGTGCTGCTGCTCGACGAGCCCACGTCTCAGCTCGATCCCGTTGCCGAGAAGAATTTCCTGCACGCGCTGTTTCGTGTGAATCGCGAGCTGGGCTGCACGGTTGTTGTGGCGACGCATCAGCCGCGCCCAATGCTCGAATACGCGACGTGTGCGTACCGGATTGAGGATGGCCGCGTGCACGAGGCGGCGGATATGGCTTCTTTGGTATGCCGAGAATCGCTGTTTTCCGATGACACGTTGGGGTGGGGTGCCATCCGATGTGCAAAAAACGGAGTATTCAGCAGGCGTGAGGACAATTTGGGCTCTCTGGAGCCGCCCGGGGACGTATCGAGCGCGAAAAAAAGTTTGGAATTGGACAAATCGTCCGAATTTGTGGCGCAAACGTCGCTCGAGAACGGCTTGGAAGCCTTCTCGCGCACGGATGGAAGCAGAATACTCCAAAAAATGCACGGCGGGTCGGCTACCACCCTGTCGGAAGGCTGGTTTCGCTACGATCGAGCGTCCGGCTGGGTGCTGCGCGGGCTCGATGCGTCGTTTTCGGCCGGTGCGGTGCATGCGATCGTGGGCGGCAACGGATGCGGTAAGTCGACGATACTCTCGGTGCTGGCGAAGACCGCCAAGCTGCAGCGCGGCCGCATGGTGCGCGGAGCAGCCTCGGCGGCGCTGCTGCCTCAGAATCCCAAAGCATTGCTGGTTGCCGAGACGGTTCGCGATGAGCTGATGGAATGGGCCTCGACCTGCGGATATGACGAGAACTTGGCGCGGGAGCGTGCGGCGAGCTTGGGGTTGTCGGGTCTGGATGGACGCCATCCGTACGATCTTTCGGGCGGGCAGCGTCAACTGCTTGCATTGGCAAAACTGCTGCTAATCGGCCCCGAACTGCTATTGCTCGATGAGCCCACCAAGGGTCTAGACCTGTTCAGCCGCCGCACCATCGCCCGCGCCCTGCGTGACCATGCGAAGGCTGGCGGCACCGTCATCATGGCTACGCACGATTTGGACTTTGCCGAGCAGGTAGCCGATGACGTTGCCATGATGTTTGACGGTGAGATTGCCTGCATGGAGTCCCCGGCCGACTTCTTTGCCGACAACGTGTTCTATAGGGCGTGATGGGATGGCGGATTTTCGCGCCTCGCGCCTACTCACAAAACTTGAGATTCCGCTGTTGTTGGCGGTGCCGGCGGTGATGGCCGCGGCGTTGCTGGCGGGTGTTGAGCAGGCGGCGCTTGCCATGCTTGTCGTGGTGGCGCTGGTGCTCGCGCTGTTCTTTGCAGGCTACGAGGCATCTCGTCCGGGTTTGCGCCAGATTATGCCCACGCTGGTGCTGGCGGCGCTGGCGGCGGCGGGGCGCATCCTGTTTGGGCCCATTCCCGATTTTAAGCCCGTGAGCGCTATCGCCATTATCGCGGGTGCGACACTTGGCCGTCGCAATGGTTTTATGGTCGGCGCGTTGGCGGCACTGACCAGTAATTTCTTTTTTGGACAGGGCATGTGGACGCCGTGGCAGATGTATGCCTGGGGTCTGGTTGGCTATGTTGGCGGCGCGCTGGCGCATGCGGGCGCGTTTGATCGCGCCGATGGAACCGTGCGAATGCCGGCGCTGTTGGCGTATGGCTTTGCCTCGGGCTTGCTGTATGGCGTCGTGATCAACGCGTATGACATCATCGGTTTTGTGCAGCCGCTCACCTGGGCAGGCGCCGTAGCGCGTCTTGCTACGGCGGTGCCGTTCGATATCACGCACGGCCTCGCGACCTGCGTGTTCTTGGCCGCCTTGTACAAGCCTTGGTGCCGTCGCATTAACCGTGTCGTCGTGAAGTACGGGCTGTAATGGCGGTTGCGCCGGGGCGAGAATCAATATTGCCTTGGTGTCATATCAAAACTATGCCGGTTTACGGGCTGGATTGACGCAGGCCGACCATACCGGCATTTTTCGAAAATAGACGAGCCGTCTACCTGCGGTTTTATTTTGCTCGAATTGCGTGTGGTTGGGGATCTGCGATTCAGCCCCGTAAACCGGCATAGTTTTGGAATGGCCGGCTGATATGACAGGCGTCGTGGCCCTCAGAGAGCCAAAATGATCCGTTTTCTTCCGTCCCCAGACGTCCCCAGGGAATCAGTTGACGGCGCTCGCCACGAAACTGGCCCATCTACTACGTTTAGCCCGACACCCCCAAGCACAACCGTGTTTTATGAAAAACCGCAGGCTTTCTACCTGCGGTTTTCTTTTTGCGTTGTTCGCTGTGGTTGAGGGTAGTAGCTCAAACGTAGTAGATGGGCCGATTTCGTGGCGGGTGTGCCGCGTGGATTCCCTCGCGAGGTGAAAATGATCCGTTTTCCTCCGTCCTCGGGGAATTATTTGGGGGTTAGAGCTCCAGGGCGAGGGTGACGGGGCAGTGGTCGCTGCCGAAGATGTCGCCGCGGATGCCGGTGTCGCGTACGTTGCCGGCGATTGCGTCGCTTACCAGGAAGTAGTCGATGCGCCAGCCTGCGTTGTTCTTGCGGGCATTAAAGCGGTAGCTCCACCAGCTGTAGACGCCCTCGACGTCCGGATTGGCCGCGCGCCAGGTGTCGGTAAAACCGGCGTCGAGCAGCTCGGTAAACTTGCCGCGTTCCTCGTCCGAAAAGCCTGCGTTGCCGCGGTTGGACTTGGGGTTCTTAAGGTCGATCTCCTCGTGTGCCACGTTAAAGTCGCCGCAGGTTACGACGGGCTTTCCGGTCTCGCGCTCAAGCGTGCTCAAAAAGCCGCGATAGGCATCGTCCCAGGCCATGCGTACATCGATGCGCGCGAGCTCGTTTTGGGCGTTGGGCGTATAGACGTCCACGAACCAAAACTTGTCGAACTCGAGCGCACAGACGCGGCCCTCGGTTGCGGCTTGGGCGACGAGCTCGGCCGCCTCGCCCTCGCCGGCGTGGGGCAGCAGCGCATCGGCGCGCAGCACGCGCAGCGGTTCCTGGCGGCTAAAGACCGCGGTGCCCGAGTAGCCCTTGCGCTCGGCGTAGCTCCAGGTTTGGTGGTAGCCGGGCAGATCGATATCGACCTGGCCTTCTTGCAGCTTGGTCTCCTGCAGCGCCAGGATATCGACGTCGAGTTCTTGTGCGATCTGGATAAAGCTCGGGTCCTTTTTGAGCACGGCGCGCAGGCCGTTGACGTTCCACGAGGCGAAAGTGTAAGTCTGAGGCATGGTGTCCTTTCGACGGGGTTGGCAGGCTTAAGATTAACGCAACAAGAGCGGGGCGGAGTCCGCGAGTGATAGTGCGAACGCCGCCGTCCCTAAGACACGGACGGAGGACATATATGACGCAGGCAATATCGGACCCCAAGCAGGCCTCCGCTGCGCTGGCGGAGCTGTTCGAAACCCATAGCCACGTGGTCTTCTTTGGCGGCGCGGGCGTTTCCACGGCGAGTGGCATCCCCGATTTCCGCAGCGTGGACGGTCTGTATCACCAGCGGTTTTCCTATCCGCCCGAGACTATGCTCTCGCACAGCTTCTACGAGGCGCATCCGGCGGAGTTTTTCGACTTCTACCGGACCAAGATGATCGCCCTTAACGCCAAGCCCAACCACTGCCACGCCAAGCTGGCGGAGCTGGAGCGCGCCGGCAAGCTCGACGCCGTGGTGACGCAAAATATCGACGGCCTGCACCAGATGGCCGGCTCGCAGCGCGTGTTTGAACTGCATGGCTCGGTCCACCGCAATATTTGCCAGACGTGCGGTGCGGTCTACAGCGCCGAATGGATTTGCGCGCGCGAGCACGAGGATACCGCGGGCGTGCCCGTGTGCCCTGCGTGCGGCGGTCGCATCAAACCCGATGTGGTCCTCTACGAAGAACCGCTCGATGAGCGTGTGCTTACCGGCGCCGTTGCTGCCATCGCCGCAGCCGACGCCCTCGTCGTGGGCGGGACCTCGCTCGTGGTGTATCCGGCGGCGGGCCTCACGCGTTACTTTACTGGCGATACGCTGGCCATTTGCAATTTGGCGCCCACCGATCAGGATGCAAATGCCGACCTGCTGATTTCTTGCGACATCGCGGCCGCGTTTGCGTTCTAGCCCACGCGCGCGGATACAATAGAAAGACTGATTGCAAAGCGACCCCGCCGCCAGCGCCCGAGCGCGGCGGCGTGGGCATTTTAGGAGGATGTTCATGGCGAACGACAGCAAGACATGGCGGTGCGGAAAGTACGAGCTCAGCTTTGACCGTCCGCGCATCATGGGCGTCCTCAACGTGACGCCCGATTCGTTTAGCGACGGCGGTGAGCACTTTGACCAAGATGCCGCTATCGAGTACGGCCTGGCGATGCTCGATGCCGGCGCCGACATCATCGACGTGGGCGGCGAGTCCACGCGCCCCGGCTTTACCCCGGTCAACCCCGACGAGGAGGCGCGTCGCGTGCTGCCCGTCGTGCGCGCGCTCGCCAAAGAGGGCGCCATCGTCTCAATCGACACGCGCCACGTGGCGGTTGCTAAGGCGGCCGTGCGCTGCGGCGCCTCTATCGTCAACGACGTGACGGGCTTCACCGATCCCAAGATGGTTGAGTTCGTTAAGACGAGCACCTGCGGCGTCATCGTAATGCACGCCGGCGAGGTCGCCGCACCCGCACGCACGCACGCGACGGTGCAGCTCGATACCTCGGCTGCGGCGTTTGTTGCCGAGAAGGCACGCGAAGCGGCTGCCGAGGCCGCGCGCGAGGCCGAAAAGCCGGCCCGTCGCCGTCGCGGCAAGTTGCTGGGCGAGTCCAAGGTTGAGGCCAAGCTTCCGGGCGGTGTGGTACAGCCCTCGCTGCCGTTTGGCGAATCGGAGCCCGCACCCGAGCCTGTTGACGAGCCGGAGACGCCGGTTGCCGATCAGACTGCCCCTGCCGCCGCTGCGCCCGAGACCGTGCCCGCAGCTACCGAAGCCGCGCCAGAGCCCAGCGACCACCTGGCCGCCATGATGCGCCGCAGCGCCCGCCGCGAGGAGGCCTACGTGCCCACCTCACAGCTCCGCCGCTTCACCCTGCCCGATTCGGCGCCCATCATGCGCCGCGTCATGGGCTTTCTGTCCGACCAGGCCCGCACGCTCATCCATGCCGGCGTGTCGCGCGACCGCATCTGCATCGATCCGGGCCCGGGCTTTGGCAAGACGGCCAACGAGGACATCGTCATCCAGCGCGAGACCGCCAAGATGGCGTCGCTGGGCTATCCGCTCATGTGCGCCGTGTCGCGCAAACGCTTTGTGGGCGCTGTCTCGGGCGCGACCGAGGCCGCCGAGCGCGATGCCGCCACGTTTGGCGTGTGCCTGGGCGCCATCCAGGCCGGCGCCAACATCGTGCGCGTGCACGACGTCGCGGGCTTTGCGCAGTTCCTGAATGGTTACTGGGCTGTCGCTAAGCCGCAGCCGCGTCGCGCGTTTGTGGCCGTGGGCTCCAACCTGGGGCATCGTTGCGACAACATCCGCGCCGCGCGCGACGTGATTGCCGAGATTCCGCTCACCTGTGTGTCCAACTGCTCGCGCATCTACGAGAGCGAACCGGCTTACGAGACGCGCCAGGACGCGTTTGCCAACGCCGTCATCGAGATTAAAACCGAGCTGGCGCCGCTGGTGCTGCTCGACGAGCTTATGAAGATCGAGGCCGAGCTGGGGCGCGACCGCTCCAAGAAAGCCAAGGTCAACGGTCCGCGCACCATTGACCTGGACCTGCTGTGGATGGACGGCGAGACCCACGGCGGCAAAAAGCTGCGCCTGCCGCATCCGCTCATTGGCGAGCGCGACTTTGTGCTGGTGCCGCTCGAGGACCTGATGCACGACCCGGCGCGGTTCTTCCGCTACAACGGCGTCGAGGTCAAGGAGCCCGAGGACCGCGTGGGCCATATCGTGGGCGAATTGGGGCGTATGTAGATGATTGAGATGAATGCTGTAGCCGCCGGTACCGAGCTTGACGCCGCGCGCGATGCGGGCCGCGAGGGCATGTCCGCGGGCTGGTGCGCTTGGAGCGCGGGCGAGGCGTCGTTGACGTTTTCGCTGGTCGTGCGCCCGGACGTGAACATGCATGCCTTCCACGGCCTGCCGTTTGTGGCGGCGATGGGCATGATGGACGCGCTCGTGGGCACGGCGTCGACACCGGGCCTGGGCCTTGCCGGCAAGGTGGGCATCCAGTGGCCGAGTGACATCGTGTGCGGCGCGCCTGCGTTTGAGACGTCGTTCGCGCGCGTCGCCGTCAACGGCGGCGCCGGCGCCGCGGGCATGTTCGGCGCCGTGACGGTGGATATCGAGCGTTCGGCGTTGAGCGAGCTTTGTGTGGATGTGGCTGACGAAGCGCTGGTCGAAGAGTTGGCCGCCGCCGTGCTGACCCGTGTGGACACCTGGGCGGTTGTTGCCAACACGCCGCAGGGCGCTGCCGGCCCGCTGGCTCCCGTGCTGGGCGAGTACTTCGACATGGTGCCGCTGCTCGGTCGCCAAGTTGCGGCGGTGTCGCCCAACGGCTTGCCGCTCGCGGTCGGCGTGTTTGCGGGCCTGGACATCTGGGGCCGCGCGACCATCAAGACCGATGCCGGCGAGCAGGAGTTTCCGCCCGAGGCCGTGCGCATTCGCGGGTTGTAGCGCAGAGCGCCCACGCTCAAAGATGACGATGACAAGCAAGACCCTCCTCGGCTGTGCCGGGGAGGGCTTTCGCGTGGCTGCAGGGTGGCATCTCGGTCCTATTCCTCAAAACTGAAATATTTTCGTTTTTGAGGAATAGGATTAAGGCAGCTCGGCCTTTCGCGAGGTATATTCGCTACAGAGCCTATTCCTCAAAACTGAAAAATTTTCGTTTTTGAGGAATAGCGATAAAAGACCGCGAGGAGGCCCCAATGAAACTCATCAATAGAACGTCATATATGGACACGTTGACGAGCCTTATTGGCGTGCCGGACATCAAGGTCATAACGGGCATCCGCCGTAGCGGTAAGTCAAAATTGCTCGAGGCCCTCCGCGATTACGTGGAGGCGAATCTGTCCAATTCGAATGTCATCCATATCAATTACAACCTCGACGAGTTCGAGGGCCTGCTCGAATATCATGCCCTGCTCGCCTATGTAAAAGAGCATCGAGTGTCCGACAAGCAAAACTTCCTGCTTATCGACGAGGTTCAGATGTGCGACGGTTTTGAGCGTGCGATCAACAGCCTTCACGCATCCGAGCAGTACGACATCTTCATCACCGGATCGAATGCCTTTTTGCTGTCGAGCGATCTGTCGACGCTCTTTACGGGGCGCACCTTCGAGATCGAGGTTTTCCCATTCTCGTTTGAGGAGTATCGTCTCTATGGCGACGAGAGCGAGGTCGACCGCGACTTCGATGAGTACGCGAGAACCGGCGGCATGTCTGGCTCTTACCCTTATCCACTGCAGGAGCAGCGCTATCAATATCTCTCCAACGTCTTTAAGACGCTCATTGTGAGAGATATCGTGCAGCGGCATAACGTGAGAAACGAATCGGCGCTGCTGCGCATTGCCGATTACATGATGGACAACGTTTCCAACATTACGTCGGCACGCAACATTACTGATGCATTAAATGCGGATGGGCTAAAGATTACGAACAAGACCGTCGGCACGTACATGGGGTACCTGTGCGATGCGTTTGCCTTCTATAAAGTTCGTCGATACGACATTCGCGGCAAAAAATACCTTAAGAGCGGCGAGAAGTACTATCTGGCGGACCATGCGTTTAAATACGCACTGCTCGGTACACGCGATATGGACTGGGGTCGCGTGTACGAGAACATGGTGGCCATCGAGCTGCTGCGCCGCGGATACGAGGTATACGTCGGCGTACTCTATAAAAAGGAAATAGACTTTGTAGCAATCAAGCGAAGCGAGAAGCTCTACATTCAGGTGAGCGACGACATCAGCTCGGATAAGACATTTGAACGCGAGATTTCACCACTGCTGAGCATTGGCGACGCGTACCCCAAGATGATTCTCGCCCGCACGCATCACGAGGCCACGGACCGCAATGGGGTGCAGATCGTGGACCTGGCGAGGTGGCTGTGCGGTGAGACGTAGCAGAAAGCCCTATTCCTCAAAACTAAAAAATTTTCGATTTTGAGGAATAGGACCAATGCGTTGCCTAGTTCGCCGCTCGTGCTCGACTTAGGTCCCCGTCCTACCCCAGCTTCTGCATGCGGCGGTAGATTTCGCAGATGCCTTTGATGGTGAGTTGGCCGTCGACCACGTCGAAGGCGTCGGTCGAATCGGCGACGATGCTGGCGAGGCCGCCCGTGGCGATAACGGTGGCATCCTCGCGCCCCAGCTCGCGCTTCATGCGCGCGACCAGGCCCTCGGCCATGGCGGCGGCGCCCGTTACGGCGCCGACCTTGATGCACTCCTCGGTATCACGGCCGATGGCGTGCTCGGGCGCCTCGAGCGGAACGCTGGCGAGCTTGGCGGCTCGGGCGGCGAGTGCGTCCATCGAAATGCGGATGCCCGGCGCAATCGCTCCACCAATGTAATAGCCGTCCTCGTCGATGACGTCGATATTGGTTGCGGTGCCAAAGTCCACCACGATCGCCGGAGCGCCGTAGAAGGTCTCGGCAGCGACGGCGTTGGCGATGCGGTCGGCACCAACGGCCTGGGGGCGTGCCGCCCGCAGCTTGGTCACGGCCGCCGTCTGCGGTCCAATGACGATGGCGTCTGCCGCGATGCGGTCGGCCACGGCGTGCCACTCGCGCGAGAGCTGCGGCACCACGCCGGCAAAGGCGATCGCGTCGACCGCATCGAGCGAAAGGCCGTACATCTTAAAGAAGCCCATCAGGCGCACGTGGATCTCGTCGGCGGTATAGGAGCGGTCGGTGGGCATGCGCCACGACTGCACCAGCTCGTCTCCGTCAAACAGGCCCATGGCCGTCTGCGTGTTTCCCATATCGATAGCGAGCAGCATGTCTACTCCAGGTGTCGGCGTAAAAGGACGCGCACCATTGTATACGCGCCGCCGGCGGTGCCAGGCTGCGATTCGTTTACGGTGATATGGGCTAAGGGGTTTTAAATATGAAGGAATTATGCTCTACGAGATTTTCCTTGCCGTTTACCGAACTCCCACGTAATATTCTTTCTTGCGCACATGAGGCGCCCAGACATTGCGGGGTGGAGCAGTCTGGTAGCTCGCCGGGCTCATAACCCGGAGGTCGTAGGTTCAAATCCTGCCCCCGCGACCAAGACCTTTTAGCAGCTCAAAGGCATTGTTCCTTTGGGCTGCTTTCTTTTATGTCTTCGATTTATAGCAGCGTTATAGCAGGCTTTGTAGCAAATAGCACTGCAAACTAAACTCAATTCGAGCCACGCTAACAGTTCGCTTGTTTGCTGCTGGGGTACCCCCCCATGCTCAAAGTAGGGCTATAGCCATAGGGCACCAATGACGGGAGCTA
Source organism: uncultured Collinsella sp. (assembly GCA_902495265.1). Lineage (GTDB taxonomy): Bacteria > Actinomycetota > Coriobacteriia > Coriobacteriales > Coriobacteriaceae > Collinsella. The sequence continues at coordinate 15,341 of CABUWR010000002.1, forward strand.
AATTACTGCGCGTTAGGGTTTTTTGGACGGGGGTGGTCTTCTTTTAGAAGAATAAGACCGATATATTTAGAGTTTTTCGCTTTTGCGCCGAGTTGGGGGTATTTCGTCTGTCTTGTAGTTAAAAGCGCCAACTTGGGTAAAGACCAACGCTCATTATTGCTGTGCTGCGGCTCTGTGGTGGCATTACAAGCGGCTTTCTTGCCCCTGCCGCTTATCGGGTGCGTGCGAATTGGTCAAAGCGACAAATATCGCCATACAACAACGAAAAAGAGCGCCCGCCAACTGAATGGCAAGCGCTCTATTTCGTTAGCCTGTTCGGCTATGGGCGAATTGATTGTAGCAGCGTTATAGCAGGTGGTGCTATCGCTCGATGCCCTTTTTCTTGAGTTCCCTATAAAGCGGGGCGCGGCTTACGCCTGTGCGCTCGCATATCTCCTTAACGGAAATGCCGCCGTCTTTGTATAGCCTTACGGCGGTGTCCATCTTGTCTGGGTCTGTGGCGGGTCTGCCAAACTGCCGCCCGCGTGCTTTTGCCGCCGCGATGCCCTCTGCTTGTCTTTCCTTAATCAATTCGCGCTCAAACTGCGCCATAGCCGCGCACATTGCAAAGAAGAAACGTCCCTGTGGGGTGCTGGTATCGGTGCCCTCTTTGATGGATACAAGCGAAACGCCGTTTTCCTCAAAGCGCTCGGCAAGACTGAATAGTTGCTTGCTGCTTCGCGCCAAGCGGTCATAACTGCAAACTACAACAGTATCGCCCTTCCTTAACTGTCCAAGCATTTTGTCGAGTTCGGGGCGGCTTTCTTTAACGCCGCTGATTTTATCGCTAAAAATCTTATCAACGCCACGTTTAGCCAACTGGTCTAGCTGCCGGTCTAGGTTCTGTTCTTTGGTGCTAACGCGTGCATATCCAAATATCATTACTTGCCCCCTTTGTAGGTGTATCTAAAAGTCTAGGGCATTTCGGGACAATAATAAAGAGACAGTTAAAGAGACGGTTAAAGCGCCTGTTTTTTGCTTTGTTCTCGGTTGCTTATCGCCGTCTCTTAACGTGTGCTTTTGGGACACGCTCAAATGCCAACATCTTTGTTGCTATATTGCCAAACTGCCGCTGATACGCTGATAAACTCGAACGGTGCTTGCGGTCGCATAGGGCTATAACGATTCGCACGCCGCCCGCCGCGCCCGTGTTTCCCGTCACGGTCTATTGCTTTCGCGCTTCAACTAAAACACTGAAAGAATCAAGCAGCTGTTCCTTGGTATGGTTGAGCGATGCAATACAAGCGTTAATCTGCTCTATAGCTGGTTCGCCTGTTGTCATGTCCTCAAGCGCTATCGCCGCAGCTTCTTTAATCGCCCGTTCGAGATTTGGCGCATATAGCAGACCAAATCGCTCGCGGTCGTTTAGCTTTCCGACAATTCCAATGAGATAACATTTCAATTCAAGCTCTTGTGCCTGTCTATAGAATTGATACGGTGTATTGAAGTTCTCACGCGTCCACCCTGCCAACGCTTCACCTACAGATTCGCCATGCCTGTATTCGATATCCCAAACGTCAAGAAAAGGCGAACTTGAATTATCAAGCTCTCGCAGTATAAGAGCGCGTTCCTTTCCATTGCATAGCAAGGGGTTGTTATAAACGCGTTTGCAAATCCCTATGTCGATGCTTAAAGCGTCTGCAAGCTCTGTTGCGTCGCCTATGTCGAGCGCTTCAAGGATTTGACAAAACTGGGTATTTGCGTTCTGCACGTGTCTCTCGTCTTGGTGTAACGGTTCGCACAAATCTAAATCGCTTGGCAAGCGTGCCAAATCATTAAAGGCTTGATTTGCAAGGCTCATTTCCTCCCGAAAGCACGTCTCGCACGTGCTGAAAGCATCAAAGCATGATTCGCGCTCATCGTTTCGATTGTTGATTGAGCATTGCATGATTGAATCGTCAAGTAGGCTTCTATTCATTTCGAATCGCTCCATTTGTCTATTTAACGTTGGCGGTTACGCGCTGCCGTTCTGCCGCCTTTGCTACCGTTTAATCGGGCTTTTCCTATCGCAAGCGCCGATTCATCAACAAGTGGCATACCCCGCCGCCCGCTGCTGCCGACAGTTACAAGTTCAAGGTCTATTAGCGTTGCTATAAAGGCTTCGTATTCCTCGGGGCAGTTGAAGTGCAAACCGAGCTGAAAGCCCCTGTAACCCTGTTCACCCTCGCGCGGTATGGCGTGTGTGGTCGTGTTCGAAAGCAGTTCAACAAGCCGCCAATAACGCCCGTAGGACTCCATTCCACCGACTGAAATAAGCTGATTGAAATAGGGGTTCCCGGCGTTAGCGGCTTCGTGCTTAACCCATGATATGGGGCAGTTGGAAAGTGCCCGCGCCGCGCACGCTTCACCTGCTTTGTTTAGTTCATCGCCCATAGCCGCCGCCCGTTATAAGCCGAAATATCGGCACACTTGGTCGCGGTTAAGACGAATCATATTTCCGCGAATCCTTACCACCGATAGCTGCCCGTCTTTAACAAGGTTGTAAACAGTGCCCTTTGAGATTTGCAAGCAGTTTGCAACCTGCTTAACGGTTACAAGCTCTTGAAGTTCTTTCAAGTTGCGCGGTGCTTCTTGCCGCTCAGTGCTTTTCATTAGTGCCCCTTTCAACGTGTCGGGTTGGACGAATCGCGATTCGATGGGGCTATATAAACATGAAAGCGTTCTATGGGCTTCTAGCAAACGAATACGCCAATAGGAAATTTAATAAGCTATATCATTCAGAAAAGATTGAATTAGTAGCGGGCGTGATTAAAAGAGACTCGCCAAAACGTAATACGTGATCTCGGGTAATTACTAAAGCGATGGTTTTAGGTTGGGTTAACCCTTAAAGGTATGTTTACCAGCGCTTTTTTATTACGTTAAAGTGTGTAAATGAGTTTTTGATTAACATGCGAACTTCATAACTCAGCGCGTTAAAACAAGTTTTCAACAGGTTTTCAACCAGTTTTCAACAGCGCTTGCCGTCTTCTTTTCTTCTAATAAGGTTGCACGCCCGCCGCGCCCGCGCTTGCCCTTAAAGGCGCAAGCGTGGCGGGCTGCTGCTATCTAGTCTTATCTGTTCTTATCTGTATAGGCACCCTATAGGGTCGCTATACAAAGAGTAAAGCCACCCTATAGGGTTGCCCTATCGGGCGTATAGGGTGGCTGGGTTTTAGCTGTATGGGCGTTTATTTATCGGTGTTGAAGATTGTATTTTCTAGCTTGTATGTTGCGGCTTCAATAACAGCGCCCAACGTATAGTAAGCATCGCCAATATGCTTGTATGGGCTAACGCCCGTATCGGCTGAATCCGCAAGCATTTTAAGCAGACACGCCGCGCCGTTTAAGGCTGAAATAGCATCCTCTGGTTCATCGTTGAACGTTATTAGTGCGTTGCTCTGTTTATCCATGTTGCCATGTCCTTTCTGGGTGTAGAAATATACTTACTTGCTCGGTGTCTGGTTGCATCTCATTAGGCACTCTACGATGCCCGCTGCCCGCCGCTTCGCGTCTGGGTCTGCACTTGCATACACGTTTAGCGTCATTGCTGCGTTGGCGTGTCCTAGGTTGCTTGAGACGGTCTTAACGTCCATGCCGTGGGCAAGCGCCAATGTTGCCCACGCGTGGCGTAAGTCGTGAAAACACAATCGCCGCCCCTCGTTGCCACGTGTGCCGAGCATCTTTGCTAACGATGCCCAATCTTTAGACAGTCTGTCTGGGTGGTAGTATCCGAGTGCATCGCCAAGGATGAAAGAATTGGGGTTAAGCGATGCCATATTATCGGCGAATACCTGCCGTTGCTTTTCCTGCCATTGCTCAAGCACTTCTAGCAAAGCATCGGGCAGAACAACGTCCCTTGCTTTGTCGGTCTTTGGCTGCTTGATATATGCACCTCCTTTGCCGAGTCCAATTGAGCGCCTAATCCATATAACGCGATTGTCCGTGTCAATGTCTCGCCATTGCAGCGCGCATACCTCCCCGCGCCGTATTCCTGTGTTTAGTGCTATGTATGCCGCGACAGTGACGGGGGACAGCTCAAGCAGATTTAGCTTGTCGAGAAGTTCGGCAAGCGCCGTTTCATCTAGTGCGTTAATGCCCTGCTTTTTGTTGACACGCTTGGGCGGCTTAACAAGGGATAGCGGGTTCTTGTCAATAACGCCTGTAGCGATAGCGTTATTGAGAACCATCTTTAGCAGTCTGAAAGCCTTTCCTATTGTGGAAGATGAACGGTCTTCTTTAACAAGCTCTGCCACCCATCTTTCAGCATCGATAGGCTGTAAATCTTTTATTCGTGTTTCGCTAAAAGCAGCGGTTATATATCTCAACGAATCGCGATAGCCGCTTATGGTTGACGGCTCAATAGCTTTAGTTTGTTCTTTTGCGTCAATGTATTGAGACACATATTCTGGTATTGGCATATCTGCCATAGGTACCGATACGCCGCCGTTGCGGGCTAGGCTTTCGCTGTGTTCTTGTTCCTTTTCTTGCCGCCATGCTGCAAGCTCTGCGTTTGCCGCCCGCTTTCCCGTAGCTTTTAGCGTGCGCGTTATGTATCGGCGTTTATTGTTGGTGTCGCGGTATGACAGCCGCCCGCGAAACTTGCCGCGTTTTTTATCTTCTAGCAATTCCTGCCCTGTGTAGTAAAGCGTGCCCATAGCCAAACCCTTCAAGAACATTTCATATTCGTGTTTGTAGCAGCGTTGTAGCAACGTTGTAGCAAACAGCTGATTCTAAAGAACTAACTGAATGATTAAACGCTACGCAACCGCATGAACTGTATGAACAAAATAGCAGCTCAGATACCATGTTATCACATGAGCGAAGAGCTATTAGATTTGCAGAACGGAATAATATAAAGCACTCTCATAACCCGGAGGTCGTAGGTTCAAATCCTGCCCCCGCGACCAAGAACTTGCAGCTCGTCGGCCTAGCCGGCGAGTTTTTTTGTTATTTGGGGACCGTGTTTTCGGTCCAATTCTCGGCTTCTCAAACAAAATCTCGATCTGTAACATCTAGACCCGATTTGGGCGGCTGGGTGTTACAGATCGAGATATGCCGGTGGGTTGGGTCCCGTTTATCTAAATCTGTAACACGAGGGGCGGATTTTGCCGAGTTGTTGTTACAGATTGAGATTTTCTGGCAGACGGGTCCCGTTTATCTCGATCTGTAACATCTGGAGCCCATTTTGCCGAGTTACTGTTACAGATTTAGATTTTTCGGCAGGCTAGATTGGTTTGTCTTGATCTGTAACATCTAGGGTCGTTTTTGGCCTGTAGGTGTTACAGATCGAGATTTTCCGACGGAACGCTCCCGTTTGTCTCGATCTGTAACAGTAAGACCCGGTTTTGCTGAGTAACTGTTACAGATTGAGACAAACCGACGGGCCGCCTCGCCCCATCCACCTGCCGCCACCTGATATTCGCCGATTTTCGTTGTGCCGCCGTGCTCCCATGCCATATCCTCTAGACAACTACGCGGCATCATCGCCGCCGCGCCTACAAGAGAGGAATGTCCATGACCGCACCTGCATCCAAGCTGCTCCAGCCCATTACGGTTGGCCCCCTTGAGCTCAA
>CABUWR010000003.1 GCA_902495265.1 uncultured Collinsella sp.
CGCAGGTAGATCTCGGGGTCGGGCTTAAACGCACTGCACTCGTGACCGCTGATGGTGTAGTCCAGCACGTCGGCGATACCGGCAATCCCCACCAGCTCGTCAATGAGCTCGCGATAGGACGAGCTTGCGATGGCGCACTTCGCGCCGCGCTCGTGCAGCTTGCGCATCACCGGCTCCGTCTGCTCGTTGAGCAGCTCGGCATACGGAACGGGGTGATCCGGGCTGTAGACCTGCTTGTACTCCACGCGCAGGCGCTCGCGCAGCTCAACATCGTCGGGCACCAGCGCCTCCCAAATGGCCGGCTCGTTAGACCCCGAAAGATCGGGAATCTCGTCAAAGTGAAAGCCCTTCTCCTCCATAAACGCCACGCGACGACGGTTGTAGAACCACTCGGTATCGACCAGCACGCCGTCCATATCAAACAGCACTGCCTTGATCATACGCATCTCCTCCCACCTGCCAAAAAGGGACAGGTTTATTTTGGTAGGTTTTATCTGGGGTTTTGCGACGCGACAGACGCACCCTCCCCAAAGCAAAAAAGGGGACGGGGCGCAAACCCCATCCCCTCTCAATCAACCCGTAAGGTCTACTTACTTGTGATTAGTAGGAAAGCTTCCACATGTAGCGACGCATGGTCAGCGGGTGCTGACGGGCCTCGGCGATCTGGTTGCCGTACTCGCGCATAACGGCGAGGTGCAGCAGCGGGTTGAAGTAGGTGACGACGCTCGCGGGCACGGCGTCAGCCAGGCCGTAGTCCTTGGAGTCGATCAGAGCGACCTTGGCGCCCATGCGCTCAAGGAAGGTGAGGGCGCGGGCGTCCATCGGACGGGTGGCGCCATCGGACATGAGGAAGACGTAGGGCTTACCCTCGGTGGAAACCTCGAACGGGCCGTGGAAGTACTCGCCGGTGTTGTAGGCGGCGGCGTCGATCCACTGCATCTCGGTGAACAGGAAGGCAGCGTTAGAATAAGCCATCTTCTCGGAGGCACCGGAAGCCATGAAGTAGATCATCTTGTCGTCCTTGAAGTCCTCGGCGAACTTCTTGGCGAGCTTCTTGCAGTGCTGAGCGGCGTTCTCGCAGAGCTCGAAGACGTTGGTGAGGCCGGTGATCATGTCCTCGTAGTGGTCATAGCCCTCGGTCTGCTGAAGGATCTCGAGAGCAAGAGCGATGGCGTAGCCAGGCTTCTCGCACTTGGCAGCGTAGTTGGCATGGAAACCGTGAACGATGACGTAGTCAGCGTCGACGGTCAGAGCGGAGCCGGCCTTGTTGGTGAGGGAGACGACCGGGCAGTTGTGCTTCTTGGCGGTCTTGTTGGCCTCGACGGTCTCGGGCGTGGAGCCACCGAGGGAGCAGGTGATCACGAAGGTGTGCTCGTTGACCCAGGAGGGCGTGTCGTAGTTGAACTCGTTAGCGGTGAAGATCTGAACGTTCAGCTTGTCCGTGTTGTTGGCCAGGAAGTACTTGGCGGGGTAAAGGTCGGACATGGAAGCGCCGCAGCCGACGAAGGCGACGCTGTGGATCTCGTGGTTGGACAGGACGTCAGCGACGATCTGCTTAGGGAGGTTAAGGTCGATCTCGTACATCTGACACATTCCTTTCGATTTTTGCGGCGCCACATTGCCGGGCGCTCGCAGGGTTACCGTGGTTTGGGCCGAGTCGCCGGCCCGTTGAGAATGCGACAAAGGGACTGTCCCATTGTCGCATTTTGGGGATGGAAGCCTGCCTGGGGTATGGGATGCCAGGCAGGCCCCCGGGGGAAAGCGGTTAGGCGCTTAGTCGCGACTAGGCCAGGATGCCGGCCGCGGAGAGGGCGATGCCGCCCACGATGGCGATCACGAGAAGCCAACCGGTGTTGACGTTCTTCTTGATGAGCCAGTACATAAGGCCGGTGAGGCCGAGGGAGATCATCTGGGGCATCATGCCGTCCAGGATGTCCTGGATCACGACGGTACCCTCAGCGAACTGCAGCGGGGTGGTGGCGCCGATCAGCGTGGCGATCATGCCACCCACGGACATAAGACCCACGATGCCGCAGACATACATGAGCTTCTCCATGAGGTCGCCGCCCTGAAGCTTGCTCAGGTACTCGTGGCCGCCCTGATAGCCCATCTTGGCTGCGAACCAAGTGATCAGCACAGAGGGGACGATGGAGATGAGCATGGCCAGGATCGGGCCCATGATGGAGCCCTGCTGAGCCAGCTGAACGCCCAGGCCAAAGGCGATAACGCGGATGGTGCCCTGGAAGAAGGAGTCACCGATGCCGGAAAGCGGACCCATGAGGGAGGTCTTGACCGCGTTGATCGAATCGGGATCGAAGTTCTCGGGATCCTTGGCGTACTCCTCCTCCATGGAGGCGGCGAGGCCCAGGATGAAAGCGCTCGTCTGCGGGGTGCAGTTGTAGAACGCCATGTGACGGTGGTAAGCCTCTTTCTTAGCAGCGAGCTGCTTGGGGTCGGACTCATCCGGATAGAGGCGATCGAGCGTGGGAACCATGCCGTAGAGGAAGCCCATGTTCATCTGACGCTCGTAGTTCCAAGAGGCCTGGATGGCCCAGGAGCGCCAGAAGAACTGGCTGACCTTCTTGTTCAGGGACACGTCCTTGGTTGCGGTTGCCATAGTGTGTTCCTCCTTAGTCTTCGTCGTCTTCGAGCGGATCGTAGTCGGAATCGACACCGGCGGCTGCATGGGAACCGTTGAACTTGAAGCCCATGAAGACGACAGCCAGGCACACACCGATCAGAGCGACCGCGATGACGGACAGGTTGAGGTAAGCGGCGAGCAGGAAACCGATGAACAGGAACGGAGTCATGCCCTTCTTGATCATCATGGTGAGCAGCAGGGCCAAGCCGTAGGCGGTCATGATCTTGGTCGAAACGTTAAGACCAGTGGACAGCCACTCGGGAACCATGTTGACGATGGCCTGGACCAGGTCGGTGCCAACAAAGACGGCGAGGAAGATCGGCAGGAAGTACATGACGGCGTACAGACCGGAGCCGGCGCAGATGTGCATACGGTAGGCGGTCTTGAACTTTCCGTTATCGATCGCGTTATCTGCCACATGGGTGAGGGCGGCGATGATGGAACGGAACACGATGCCGAGGAGCTGACCCAGGACGGCGACCGGGATGGCGATCGTCATGGCGGTCTCGGCGGAAGCATCGGTCAGGCACGCAAAGGCAGCGGCCACGATGCCGCCCAGGACCATATCGGGCGGAACGGCGGCGCCGACCTGCACCAGGCCCATGGACACGAGCTCGACGGCGGCACCGACGGCAAGGCCGGTGGGCACATCGCCCAGCAGCAGACCGACGAGCGTAGCGCCAACGAGGGGCTGCTCGAAGTTAAGACGACCGAGCAGGCGGGAGTCCCACATGCAGAACACGCCGACGAGGCCGACGAGCACCGCACTGATGAACGTATTCATACCCTTCTCCTTTCAGTCAGGCAAAAGCCTGGTTGATTACAGCTTGGCGTCGATGTCGACGCTCTGATACGTAGGGGTCTGCTGGACGTAGAGCTTGATGCCCATGTCGAGCAGCTGGTTGACGTCGGCCTTCTGGGTGGCGTCGAGGAAGACGGAGCTGTCCTTGCCGCCGACCTGATCGGCACCGTCGTGGTTGGCGGTGGCGCCCAGGTTGATGGCGTCGAGCTTGTAGCCCTGGCAGAACTGCAGCATCTCGGCCGTGTTGCCAAAGACGAACATGACGCGCTCGCCGAGGGTGTTGAGCTTGTCCATCTTGGCGAGGGCACGCTCGACGGTGAAGACGTTCAGGCGCACGCCCTGGGGCTTGGCCAGCTTAAGAGCGCCCTTCTTGATGTCATCGTTGGCGGCAGCGTTGTCGACGACGATGATGCGCTCGGCCTGAACCTTGGTGGTCCAGGTAAAGACGACCTGGCCGTGCAGCAGACGGTAGTCAAGACGTGCGAGGACGATCTTGGCGGGACCGGAGCTGTGACGGGACGCCTTGGCCTTCTTGGCGGGAGCCGCGGCGACCTCGACCGGCGCGTTGGGGTTGGTCAGACCGGTGCGGGCCTCGTTGATGAGGGCCGCGAGCTCGGCGCCCTTGACGGGGACGGGGCTCATAGCGAGCGTGAGCGCCAGCGGAATGTTGAAACCGCTGACAACCGTGAACTTCGTGCCGTTCTTGGAAAGCTCGACCATGTTGTTGTTGACCGAGCTGCCGAGCATATCGGTCAGCACATAGACGGTGTCGTCCGCGTTGAACGTGGCGATCAGAGCGTCCACCTTGTCGGTGATGGGCTCCTTGTCGTCACGAGCAAGCGACACGACGTGGACGTTCGACACGTCGCCGAGAACCATCTCGAGCGTGTCTTTGGCGCCTGCGGCCAGGCCGCCATGAGATGCGAGAATGATCTGATTCATCTTGCCTCCTCCTTTTCGTTATGGTCATTATAACGTCTTATACGTTGCTTATATTGCTAATTAGTATAAAGACCGTTCGCGGGTGAAAATCGACCGTTGACGGGTTTAACGTACTTGAAACGTTGGAGCTAGGTAGGCCGGCGCTGGCTGGATAACCCCAGATCAGACGCCTCGCCAATCCCCTATCGCACGAAGTACCAGGGGCTTTCCTGCACGGTGGGCTCCAGCGCGATGCCGGTGCGCTCGCGGAACAGATCCATGTCCTGCGATTTCTCCGTCCACCACGCGTTGGGCTTAAAGGTCATGCTCTCAACGATATGGCCGACAAAGGCGCTGTTGCGCAGCTTGGAGAAATCGGTGTTCATAATCAGGATGGACGCGAGCACCAGCACGATGCCCAGGACTTTGATCGCGCCGGCGGGCTCGGCGTAGACACCAATGCCCAGCAGTACGGTGACGACCGTCTCGAATGACATTACGACGGGAACTTTCGATGTCTCGAGCCCCATGGACAGACCCTGCATATATAAGATGTAGGCCACAGCTGTGGGGATGAGTCCAAAGCCAAGGAACAGCAGCAGCAGCTGTGGCGACATTGCCGCGGCGACATCCGGCCACGGAGCCGCGATAGCCGCCATAACCGCACCGCCAAAAACAAAGCCCCAAAACGTGACAGCCAGCGGGTGGACCGTCTTGGTTGCTATCCGGCTAAACACCGCGAGCGACGCACCACAAAGGCCTGCAATCACGCCCGACGTGACGCCCCAAACCGAAAAATGGAAACCGGAAAGGTCGCCATTGGTCACTGCAAGCACGCAGCCAACGATGTTAAAGACAATGGCAACGAGCTTGTTGGGGGTCACGTCCTCGCGATAAAGCACGCGGCCGAGTATGACGCCAAACACCGGCGAGGTGTAGAGCAGCACCGAGGCCGTGGACATGCCGACCTCGCCCATGCACTCGTAATAGCAGGTGTTGGCGGCGGCCAGACCGACGATACCGACAAGCGCACAGGGGACGAGCTCTTTAGGGCTTGCCTTGAACAGGACCAGCGGACCCTGAGCCACAGTAGACCCCTCACCCGGACGGCAGCCCATAAACATCAGGACCGGCGCCAAGATAAGCGCTCCGACCAACAAGCGAAAGGCAGCCATGCTCTGGGACGAAACGCCCATGGCCGAGATGCCGTTTACAAAGATTCCGATGCTGCCCCACATAAGCGCGGCGATCAGCACCAGCACATAGCCCAGATTGCTCTTCTTCAACGCAGCCTCCTCGGTATTGTTTCCAATATGTTTCACACTACGTTATAGTCGTTATATACATTTTTCAAGACACAAATCGCCGAACGGAAAAATGATCCGCTGGGGACGGAGGAAAACGGATCACTGAGGGGCTGGTCTGAGTCAGTGATCCGTTTTCCTCCGTCCCCAGCGGATCATTTGGCAATTGCGGTGAAATAGTTCCTAAATAGAGACTTCAAGCCCCCAAACAGGAACTATTCCACCGCAACTTATGAGGACATCGAGCTGTTAGGCCGCTCTATCCCCTTAGTAGTCCAGCTTCCACATGTAACGACGCGTCATGTAGTCCTTGTGGGTGACGGCAGAGAGCGCGCGCATGTACACGTTGTTGAGGATCGGCGCAAAGATCAGGTGGTTGAAGTACTCGCTCACGCTGTCCTTGATGTCGTTGAGGCCGAGCTCCTTGGCGTCGAGCTGATAGACGCGCTCGCCACCGTACTGGTTGACGAAGCGGATGCCGCGCTCGTCGTTGCAGCGGCTGCGGCCGACGCTGATGAGCTGGAACAGCGAGGTGCGCTTGTCCAGGATCTCGAAAGGACCGTGGAAGAAGTCGCAGGTGTTGATGGTGCAGGAGTCAATCTGCAGCATCTCCTGCACGTTGCAGATGCTAAAGACGTAGGCGGCACCAAAGAGCGGGCCCTGGGCCATGACGTTGATGCAGGGCTTGTCGGCGTTCTGCTCGGCCCACTTGGCAGCGAGCGGACGGGTGTACTCAACGGCCTTGCGATAGATGGGGTCGACCAAGTCGAAGGCGGCCATAGCGGTCTCGTACTCGGCATAGCCCTCGGTCTGCTGCGTAAGCTCCATGGCGATCATGGTCACGACGGCAGAGTTGGTGCGGCCCATGCAGGACTCGTCGACGGCCAGGCTGTCGTACTGGATCTTGTAGTCGCAGACCTCGGTGAGGCCGGACTCGTCAACATAGATGGCGATGGTGCTGGCGCCGTGGTCCTTGGCGACCTGGGCGGCGACGATGGTCTCCTTGGTGCCGCGCATGGACACGACGACGGCCAGGGTGTTCTCGTTGACGTAGGCCGGGGTGGCGTGCACGAACTCGTTGCTGGTGTAGCTGGAGCTCACGACCTGCGTGGCCTCGTGCTCCATAAAGTATTGGGCAGGATAGTTGCCGCCGTTGGATCCGCCAGCGCCAATCCACACGACGCGCTTGATGCCGCCCTTGTCTGCCTTGTCAGCCAAAACCTGGGAGACGACATCCTTAACCTGTTCCTGAGTAGTCATCGTGCATCAGCCTTTCTTCTCGTTTGATGCTCTCGATGGCATACAAGTTACATACATGTTTTGGCTATGTCGACTAGTTGTATGCTATATTTATCTTAGAAATTTTGCTGATGCGGTTTTCGATAGCTAGCTACCAGCGGTTTTGTTGTTGTATTGAATACATGCTTGATTAGATACGCATACAAGTTAGATACAGGTTGATCGCATGAACGCTTCGTCTAAAAAGAAACTGGCCCAATACGAGCGCTTGGCGGGTACGCTTCGCGACCGCATCGCCGCCGGCATCTACGCACGCGGAGACAAGCTGCCGTCCGAGATGGAGCTCATGGACGAATCGGGGCTGTCGCGCAGCACCGTGCGCCATGCCCTTAAGGTGCTCGTTGATGAGGGTCTGGTTCGAACCGAGCGCGGGCGCGGCGCCTTTGTGGCCGACACGCCGGCGCTCCACGAGAACAACCTGGTGTTTTCGAGCTATACGGCGCAGGTCCAGGGTCAGGGCATGAAGCCCACCACGCGCACGGTGGACTCGGGCTTTACCAAGGCGGGCGGCAGCATAGCTAAGTTCTTTGATGCCGCCGTGGGCAGTAAGCTCGTCAAACTTGTCCGTCTGCGTTATCTGGACGATGCGCCGCTGTGCCTGGAGACCACCTATCTACCACCGAGCTTTGAAGCACTCATCGATCGCGATATCAACGGTTCGCTCTACGCCACGCTGCGCCAGGAATTCCATCGCGCGCCGGCACAGGGACATAAGACCTTTGAGGTGTGCTATGCCTCGCAAAACGAGGCGTTTTTGCTCAACGTTGAGCGCGGGCAGGCGCTGATCCTGATCACCGACTACGTCTACGACACCGACGGCCGCCCGCTCCATGTCTCCAAGCGCATCCAACGCACCGACCGCGCCAAATACACCGAGCCCATCGGCTAGCGCACTAAACGAGGCGAAAACTAACTAATATGCGTTTTACCTGCGGTTTTTATAAAATCTCAAGCCAGCATGGCGCAAGTGCCGGCATCGCCTGGCAATACGCGCCGTCCAAGCTCAACTGTTCCTGCTCAGAATATCCAGCACCGCAAATCTAAGTGAGTAGACTTTTCGCGACCTGCCGAGCACACCCAAAACAGCCACCTCTGTGACCTGCGGTTTTACTAAAGCGAATAAGCTTTGTGCTTGCCCTGCACAAAAAAGTCTACTCACTTAGCTCGCAAGGCGTCCCGAAGGGACGATTCAGGTCAAAATAGCGTACGAACGCTGCACTTCTTGCGGCGATTTGATACCGCAAGACAGCCAAAAACCTGCCAAAATAGGACAGGTTTATTTTGGTCGGTTTTCTCTGAGATTTTGTTATATCCGCAGGCAATCGCCTTGGGTCATACACACCCAAAACAAAAGCCGCCGCGAAGGTATCCATATCCTTCGCGGCGGCTTGCAACGTTTGCCCAGATAAAACCTGCCAAAATAAACCTGTCCCTAAATGGTAGGTTTGGGGAGGTCGGGGAACCAGGTTGGTTTGGGTTGGTTGGGTGTGCGCTCGGCTAGGACCAGCTCCATCCAGCACATGTCGTACCAGCGGCCGAACTTTTGGGCGCAGCGGTCGAAGGCGCCCACCAGGCGATATCCCATATGAGCATGGAAATCCTGGCTGTTGTGCGTCAGGTACTCATCATCCTTATCGTGCGGCACGGCGATGAGGGCGCACATGTTGGTGATGCCCATCGCGATCAGGCATTGCTTGAGCGCGTCGTGCAGCTTGCGGCCCAGCCCGCCGTGGCGCACATCGCGCGCCAGATAGATCGACGTCTCGACCGACCAGTCGTATGCCTCGCGGCTGTTAAGCGGGCTCACGTAGGCATAGCCTACCGGACGCCCATCCAACTCCATCACCAAATACGGATAGCGCTTGAGCGTACGCTCAATACGCCCGGCGAACTCCTCAACGCTCGGCGCCTCGTATTCGCAGGTTATCGCCGTCTCACGCACATACGGCTCGTAAATGGCAAGCAACTCCGGCGCATCATCGGGCGTCGCCAGGCGAATCGTCGGCTCGGACATCTCGGTCATACAACCCTTCTCCCTCAAAAACAAAGGCCGCCCTGCGCCAAGCCCAGGCGCAGGGCGGCCCCTTGTCATTACATCAGGCTACAGGACAGCCGCCAACGCGTCGATGTCCTCCTGCGTCGTGGCCCAGCTGGTGCAAAAACGCACCACCGTGTGGGTATCGTCGTACTTTTCCCAGTACTCGATCGCCGCACGCTCGCGAATACGAGCCATGTCCTCGTTGGGCAGAATCACAAACTGCTGGTTTGTGGGCGTCTCCAAGAAGAACTGGTAGCCGCGCTCGTGCAGCACGCGACGCAGCGCCTGAGCGGTCTCAATCGCCTGGCGACCAATCTCAAAATACAGGCCATCGGTAAAAAGAGCCTCGAACTGCACGCCCGTGAGGCGGCCCTTGGCCAGCAACGCGCCGTGCTGCTTAATACGCGGAATGGGATGCGCCGGGGCGTGCATGCCGCAAAACACCACGGCCTCGCCGCAGATCGCGCCGCACTTGGTGCCGCCGATGTAGAACACGTCGCACAGCTGCGCCAGCTCGGGCAGGGTAATATCGCACTCATCGGCCGCCAGCGCATAGGCCAGGCGAGCACCGTCCACAAACAGCGGAATCTCGCGCTTCTGGCACACCGCGTGAATCGCCGCGAGCTCGGCCTTGGAGTACAGCGTGCCGTACTCGGTCGATAGACTCACGTACACGGCACCCGGAAACACCGTGTGCTCGTAGCTCTCGTTTTCGTAGAACACCTGGATATAGTTCTCGAGGTCCTCGGCATGCATCTTGCCCTCGTAGCCGGGGATGGTGAGCACCTTGTGGCCGCCAAACTCGATGGCGCCCGCCTCGTGGCAGGCGACGTGGCCGGTCTCGGCAGCAACGACGCCCTCGTACGGCGCGAGCAGCATATCGATCACCGTCGCGTTGGCCTGCGTGCCGCCCACCAGCAAAAACACATCGGCATCGGGGGCCTGGCAGGCCTCGCGGATAAGCTGCTTGGCACGCTCGGTATGCGCATCGGTACCGTAGCCGGGCTGCGGCTCCATATTGGTGTCGACGAGCGCCTGCAGCACTGCCGGATGTGCGCCGTGGGAATAGTCGTTGTTGAACGCGAGCATGGCAATCCTCTCTTACCGGGTATCGGCCAGATGATTCAAACGGAGCTATTGTACGCCGTTGGGATAGGCAATGCGCGCGGCAAGGCACTCAAGTGCCAGTACCAGGGCAAAGCCGCAGCTCACGTCACTCAAAAAGTGCGCCCCGATCACGATACGGCCAAAGGCGACGAGCGCCGCGGCCACAGCCGCCGTCCAAAAGACCACGCGGCGGCGCGACGGTTTTTCCTTAAAGGCCGCCGCGGGAAGCCCGGCGAGCATAAGACCGATCGCCGCGTGCGCCGTGTGCCCGCTCGCAAACGACTTGAACCCGTCCTTGATCACGCCGGCGGCGATATAAGTCCACTTGTCGGGGTTACCGATCACCCACCACGGCTGAAAATTGAGCCCCGGCGTGACCTCGATCACGCGCATGCGTGGGCGCGACCACAACGGCTTAACAATGACGTTGAGGATGATGGCCTGAGCGACCCACACAGCAAGCACCATCAACGCCCAGCGCGTAAGATCGTCGGGGTCGGTGTCGCGCGTAAGGCGATAGACGATAAGGTTGGCAGCGATGACCAGCACAAACGTCAGCACCAACTGAACCGCAATGAGTTTGCCGCCAACCCGCAGGGACGAAACGATCTCGTAGCCGGTCAGGCCGACGTTGACGAGGATGCCGAGCACGGCGAGCCATTTGCTCCCCCTAGAATCGGGACGCACCGCGCGCACGAGCATAACGCCCGCGATGCTCGCCGTCAGCTCAAACGGCAACTCGCCGGCCGCCTCGATAAAGCGGCCGTACATGCTGCTGATGTTGAACAGCGCGCTCGAAATCTGATAATCGAAGAAACTGCCCACGCCCAGACAAAGGCACAGGACAACCGCGATAATGGCGACATCTTTCTTATAGATGTATCCGAACATGCTTTCCTTTCGGTCGGGCGATGGGTCGACCCGCAACGTGGTGGGACAAAGAGCAGCTGATAGCTCCGTCCCGCCACGCCCCTACTTGTTAGTCGTCGTCGCTGGCACCCAGCTGCTGCAGCAGCATGAGTGCCGCGGCCACGGGGCCGGTGCCGTCGTTGGCATCGAGGCCGCGACCCAGGCCGCTGCCTGCGCCGGCGCCCGCCTTGTAGGGCACCGACAGCTTGCGGCTCTTGGGGAAGTTCACCGCGCCATAGCGGGTCTTAAGCTCAAAGGCCACCTTCTTGGGCACGTCGACGCCCAAAAACGTGATGCGTCCGCCGCTGAGCGTGACGCTCTCGAGCCCCAGGCGCTCGCCGCGAATGCGGATGCGCGCGCGATTGAACAGGTTGAGTCCCGCCAACGGCAGCTCGCCATGCGCGGCCTCGGTCTCCTCCTGCACCTCGTCGATACTCTCCAGGTCCTCGGCCGCCGCGAGCTTGCGGTACACGAGCACGCGCTGGTCCACCGCCGGCATGTACCCCTCGGACAAGAAGTAGTCGGCCGGCAGGTTGATGCCCACGCTCGCTGCCTCCACGCCGGCATCGTCATCGCCGCGCGCCTCGGCCACGGCCTGTCCCAGCATCTGCGTAAACAGATCAAAGCCCACGCTCGACAGGTTACCGTGCTGCTCGGCACCCATAAGCGAACCGGCACCGCGGATCTCCAGGTCGCGCATGGCGATGCGCATGCCGCTGCCCAGGTCTTGGAACTCGGAAAGCGCGGTCAGGCGCGCCGTAGCCTCCTCGGTAAGCGGCAGCTCGCCGGGGAACATAAAGTACGCGTATGCCTGCGTGGCCGAGCGGCCCACGCGGCCCTTGAGCTGGTAGAGCTGTGCCAGGCCCAGACGCTGCGAGTCCTCGATGATGAGCGTGTTGGCGGTCGCGTTGTCGATACCGCTCTCAACGATGGTCGTGGCGATAAGCACGTCGATCTTCTTGGTCGCGAACTCGATCATCACGTCCTCGACCTCGCGCGGGCTCATCTTGCCGTGCGCCACGCCCACGCGCGCCTCGGGCGCGGCCTCGTGCACGCGCGCCACAGCATCGTCGATGGTCTTGACGCGGTTGGACACGTAGTACACCTGACCGCCGCGGCCCACCTCCAGGCGAATCGCCGCACTCACCACGTCGGGGTCGTACTCCCCCACGTGTACGATCACGGGACGACGCCCGGTCGGCGGTGTGGTGATCAGGCTCATGTCGCGCACGCCGCTCGTGGCCATCTGCATGGTTCGCGGAATAGGCGTTGCCGAGAGCGTGAGCACGTCGATTTGCTCGCGCAGGTTTTTGAGCTGCTCCTTGTGCTGCACACCAAAGCGCTGCTCCTCGTCGATGATCACCATGCCCAGGTTCTTGGGGTTCACATCGGCCGAAAGCAAGCGGTGCGTGCCGATGAGCACATCAATCGTGCCCTCGGCAAACGCCTTAAGCGCGCGCTTTTGCTGCGCCGGCGTGCGGAAGCGGCTGAGCACCTCGACCTCCAGGCCAAACGGGGCAAAGCGCTCAAAGAACGTCTCGTAGTGCTGCTGGGCCAGAATGGTCGTGGGGCAGAGCACCATGACCTGGCGGCCGGAGTCCACGCACTTAAAGGCTGCGCGCAGGGCGACCTCGGTCTTGCCGAAACCCACGTCGCCGCACAGCAGGCGGTCCATGGGCTTGGGCGCCTCCATGTCTGCCTTGATGTCGGCGATAGCCTCCAGCTGGTCGCGTGTCTCGTCGTAGGGGAAGCTCTCCTCCATCTCGATCTGCTCAGGCGTATCGGGCGGACAGGCGATACCGGTAATCGACGAGCGGCGCGTATAGAGGTCGACCAGGTCAAACGCCAGCTTTTTGGCATTCTTGCGCGCCTTGTTGGTGGCCCGCGTCCAGTCGGCGGTGTTGAGCCTGGTCAAGCGCGGTTTATCGCCGTCGGGACCAACGTAGCGCGTAATGCGGTCAACCTGCTCCAGCGGCACGTAGAGCTTGTCGCCATCGGCATATTCCAGCAAAAAGTAGTCGCGTTCCTTGCCGCCCACTTCCTGACGCGCGATCTCGCTAAAGAGCGCGATGCCGTGGGTAGCGTGCACCACGTAGTCGCCCGGCTTAAACGGGAAGGTGATCTGCGTAATGTCAACCTTGCGGCGGCTGCGCGCGCGGTTGGCATCCATGCGGGCGTTGAGGTCGGCGATCGAGAACACGGCCAGGTTGGCATCGGGCACCACCACGCCCTGCGGCAGGGCAGCGTCCACAAAGGTCACGCGCCCGCGCGAGATGGTGGGCACGGCGGCGCCGGCGGCAGCCTGCGCGGCGCCCGCCTCGAGCGAGCGGGCGTTGAGCGCATCGGCGCGACGCTCGCGAATGGAAGCACGGGCCTCCTGGCGTGCGGCACGGTCGGCGGAATCCGCCGCTGCCACGCGCACGCGGTCGCCGATAGCGCCGGCGTTTTCGGGCGCCGCGGTCAGCGATTCCTCAAAGGTAATGCCCTCGTCGCCAAAGGTGAGCTCCATCGACTCGCGCGCACCGCGGTCGGGGATGGCAAACACGCAGGCATAGCGCTTGCCCACGACCTCCTGGATGCGCGTCATGAAACGGTTGTCCGAGCCTGCGATGGCAGGCTGCTCAATCTTGAGCTCGGCCGTCACCGCACCGCCGGCACGGATGAGGCTCACATAGTTCAGGCGTTGCTGGGAGCCAAAGTCGAGTTGCTGGGCGCGCACGTACAGGCCGTCCAGACGGTCGACCCCCGCCTCGCCGGCACGCGCCTCGATATCTTCGTAGGCGCGCAGGCAATCGTCGAACAGCGAGCGCGGCTCGGACAGCACCACGAGCGCCTTGCCGCTCACGTGCGACAGCGGGCTCACGGTCTGGCCGTACATCACCGGCAAAAAGCGGTCGAGCTCAGGCGTGACGATGCGCGCATCCACCATCTCGAGCAGCGCCGCCAACTTGCTGTCGTCCTGGCTTGCGCGGTAGAGCGCCACGTGCATGTTGTGAACGGCCTCGTCGGTAAGCGCCAGCTCACGGCAGGGGAAGATCTCGATACTGTCCTCGTTGCCGATGGTCTGGCCCGTGGAGCTCACCATGCGGCGGATGCGGTCAATCTCGTCGCCAAAGAACTCGATGCGCACGGGCGCCTTCTCCTGCGCGGGGAACACCTCGACGGTGTCGCCGTGCACGCGGAACAGGCCGGGCGCGTCGGCGGCGCCGGCATTGGCGTAGCCCATGCCCACCAGACGCTGCGGCACCTCGTCAAAGGGAATCTCCTCGCCCACCGCAAAAGTAGTGGACTCCCAATAGCGACTATCGACCGGCGGCACGCAGCGCAGCAGCGCGCGGGCCGAGGCGACCATGATGCAGTTGTCCCCGCGCACGATGCGCCCCAGAGCCTCGCAGCGCTGCGCCACCACGGCGTCGTCGGGCGCCTGCTCGCGCCACGGATAGTCCTTGCGCTCGGGAAAGCGGCACACGTGCGCCAGGCCCACATAGGCGGCCAGACTGCGTGCGGCGCGATCGGCCGCATCCTCGCCGCTCACGATGTAGACCGTGGGGCGCGGACGACGCGCAAACTGGGCGGCGGCCATAAGCGTGCGACCCGACTGAGACACGGCCAGCGTCACGTCCTCGCCAGCATCGAGCCCGGCCTCGACGGTTTGCAGCGCCTCGGCAGTGTAGAGCTGCGCGGCTATACGGTGAATGAGCATGCTGTTCCTCCGGCATTGCAACGCCAAAAGCCCGCCGGGGCAAGCTCGGCGGGTCGTTCGTCAAATTCATTGCTTGTCATGGTAGCGCATGGAGAGGACTCCAGCTCAAGCGTACGCCCAGCCCCGCAACAAAAACGCCAGATAGAACTGGACTCACCGACTTCGCCAAAATCTCCTCGTCACGTCGAACGCCGCAACCACGAAAGGTGCCCCAAGAAACGGCTACTCCTCAAAAAAGCTCGCAACGTTCAAGCGGCTCGTCCACTCGCCTATGGTGTTGGCAAAACCGACGCGTGTATACACGCCCGCAAAACGGCCGCGATACAGGTACAGGCCTTCCATATTAGAAGCGGGCGCAAAACCAAGATCATCCATAAGTCCTTTGGGCGCCTCTCCTCGATGCGGCCCATCGACAAGCGTTCCGCGCAAGCAGGGAGTCTGATACTGCTGAGCATACTCCTGTACAATCGCCCCAGCGGCCGCGGCGCGAGCAAGCACCTGAGACCATTCCCGTTCCGTGGCATCCAAACCGGCGACAACGCCAACCGCATTGTAGCCGCCGCATGGCTTGACAATCCATCGGTCCTTTTCGGCAAATCTCGACAACTGGGTGCTTTCGTCCAAAATCTCGGTATAGGGCACATGCTCCCGTACAAACGATTGCTCCTCCGGGCTCAATAAGGACTGACCGGCCCGAGACCACAAAAACGCAAATACGGTCTTAGTCGCACACGGCCACGTTCTAAAACCACCGACGATGCACGCGAACCCTTCTTGGGCAGCCTCGATTAAGGCAGAACGTCCATCACACGGCTTATCCCACAGCTCGCCGGTCACCGCGCGCCGCCAGACGCAATCAATAGGACCGACGGCATCGCACAGCCGCCTAGCGCCGCTCTCGTCTTCGCCAATCCGCAGGTCGCGCACATCCGCAAAGCGTGCAACTACACCCCGCTGCCTCATAAGGTCGACAAAATGAGCCGCATCTTCCAAGTCGATGCTTTCCGAATAGTCGACGATTGCCACCGAAGCGGGATATATTTTTGATTGCGGTGCATAGAGCCCCTCGTCAACGCGGGCCCCGTCGTCCGATCGTGCACTATCCTCGGTGCGGCGAGGATGGGCCAGCTTCCACTCTGCATAGGTCTCAAACAATGCGTCTATCCAGCTACCGCACAAATCGTACTGCCGAAAGCCGGGGTGGTCGGATGCAAACTCCTCAAAGGAAGGCGTCATTCGCACCGCCTGACAGACCGCATCGGTCACTACCATTCCGGCACTGCCGTCGGTATTGAGCTCGCAAAACGTATACGAACCGGCATCTTCGTCAAGAAAGATATCAACACGCGCAAGGGGAATTTGGCAATCATAGCCGGCATCCATAGCGCACAGGTCAGCGAAAGCCGGATCCATGCGAAACCACGCACGCACGGAGGCATCGGAACAAAACGCCCGCGTCACCTTGTCCATAATGCCGTACATGCGCTCGGCGGCCTCCTTAAGAAGCGCCGTCATATCCATGTCGAATATCTTTGGCGTCAGAGCCCAGGGCGCAGGATCACCATGGTAGAGCGCATGGGTTTGAGACAAGTATTCGTCGCCTTTGCGACGACCAGGTAGGTCACCTTCGCGCGTGCGTACGATGCGTTCAAAATAATCTTCGAGCTCTCGCGTCTTCAATGTTGCCACGTTACCCTCCATTGCTTGATTTTTTGCTCATGCTACGCCAGCACGCACGACTTCGGCGCGCTTGAATAGGCTTCTAAATTAGCAACACATTTTTGCATGAGGCGGCAGGAGGCGACAAATACTCCAGCTCAAGCGCATGCCCAGCCCCGCAACAAAAACGCCAGACGGACGAGTCGCCTGGCCTTATCAGAGTGAGCTATACGCCGAGTCTAATCGTAGACGCCCATTTTAAGCAGTGTGAAGGTCGGGGCGCCGTCACCCTGTGCGACGCGGACCGTGCAAGTTTCGGTACGGCCCCTGGATGCATCCGCTTGAATTGCGGCGATGAACTGGTCCTTTGGCAGGCCGTAGGTGCTCTCGGGGATGTCGGAAGGAAGTAACGCACCGCCAGCACTGTAAACCTCATAGGTGAGCTCGTAGATGTTGTCGCCAAGGTCAGTCGCGCCCGTAACGATGGCACACGATGGGTTGTAATTTCCCTGGCCGTATTCCTGCTTCAGATACAAGTACCCGTCATGCGCTTCGGCCGAATCGGCAAGCATCTGCCCACCCGACCCTTTATCAAAGGTCATGTCAGCATCCGAGAGCGTCAGACCCGTCAGGCGATTGAGTTCCCTATTGATCACATCGGTCGCCATGCGCTGATAGTGACCGTTGTCATAGTCGCCTTTCTCGATTCGATACGGCGCGTTGTCAATAAAATGGCACCAGATAAACTTGACCAGCTTGTATTTCTCGTCATCAGAAAGTCCGTCAGTCGAATCGAAGCCGCCCGCCTGATACCAGTCCCGATCGAAGTGTTCCTCCGTAAAGTTCGACAGGAACAGGTTTGCGGCGGCATAAGTTGCCTGGTCGTTGAGGTCGACTTTTACGCTGCCGCCCGTCTGCTCGGGCTCTTCCGGCTCTTCTTGCTCTTCAGCAGGCTTCTCCTTGGCGCTTCCCTTGTCCTTGTGCTCGGCCGAACCCTCGTCGGACCCAAGTACTGTAATCTGCGATGAATTGCCCTGCCCAAGCGGACCCAGCACGCCGGTCAGCGCCAGCGCAGCGCCACCGGCCACCAGCACGCCCGCTATACATATGCCGATAATCACCGCGCGCTTATGCGACTTCTTCTGCACGGGAGGCATCCCTGCCGCCGGCATCGATGCGGGCTCAGCAGGCGCGGCCGCCGGAGAAGCGGCGCCCATGCGCGCCCCGCAGTTCGTGCAAAAATCGGTTCCGTCGGGCATCTCGGAGCCACACTTGGTGCAAAACATATTCGGGCATCCCCTCACAACAAACAGCATCCGTCGCCTTCATATTGAGCCCTCGCGGCCCAAATGCGTTGCGCAACATTGGCCACAGCCTTCGGACGCCGGCAAAACGTGCCGGGCCCTACCCCGTCACGCGCACGCTGGGGCACAAATCTGCCAGCGGACACTCGTCGCACTTAGGCTTACGGGCGTCGCAGATCTCGCGGCCAAAGGTGATCCACTGGTGATTGACCGACTCCCAATACTCGTGCGGCAAGATCTTGAGCAGATCCTGCTCGGTCTTGAGCGGCTCTTTGGCGTGCGTCTTGGGACTCAGCATCAGGCGGTGCGCGATGCGGTTGACGTGCGTATCCACCGCGATGCCTTCCACGATGCCGTACCCCACGTTGAGCACGATGTTCGCCGTCTTGCGCCCAACGCCCGGCAGCTTTACAAGCTCCTTCATGTCGGCCGGTACCTCGCCGCCGTAGTCGGCAACGATCATCTGCGCGGCCTCCACGGCATGCTTGGCCTTACTCTTATAAAAGCCGAGCGACTTAATGGTGTCCGCCACGTCGGCCACACTTGCCCCGGCCATGGCCTCGGGCGTGGGCCACTGGGCAAACAGCTTCGGCGTCACCTTGTTGACCTGCGCGTCGGTCGTCTGAGCCGAGAGCAGCACTGCGATGAGTAGCCTAAAGGGATTCTCGTGGTCCAAAAAGCACTCAACCGGGCCATAGCGACGGTTGAGGCGCTCGCACACCTCGATGGCGCGCTCGCGTTTGGCGGCATTGGTCTCGCGTGGCATAACGACTCCTCGCTTCAGCGGCATAACAAACCTATGGGCACGATTGTCCCACGTATGGGGTCTTTACGCCTCCAAAAATGCGCCGGTCTGGCGTCCCCACAGGCTTGCGTACTCGCCGCCCGCCTCGACGAGCTGAGCATGCGTGCCATCCTCGACAATCTCGCCGTCCGCCAGCACCACGATGCGGTCGAGCGCCGCCACGGTGGACAGGCGATGCGCCACCACAATGGAGGTGCGCCCGCGCATCAGGTTCTCGAGCGCCTCTTGCACCAACGCCTCGGACTCGCTGTCCAAGGCAGACGTCGCCTCGTCGAGCACCAGAATCGGCGCATCGGTGAGGATGGCGCGGGCGATGGCCACGCGCTGGCGCTGGCCGCCCGAAAGCTTAACGCCGCGCTCGCCCACCATGGTGTCAAAGCCATGGGGCAAGCGGTCGATAAACTCAGTCGCGTTGGCCAGGCGCGCGGCCTCGCGAATCTGCTCGTCAGTGGCATCGGGGCGGCCGTAGGCGATATTCTCACGAATGGAGCGGTGGAACAGCAGCGCCTCCTGCGGCACGTAGGCGACCTGGCGGCGCAGACTCTGCTGCGTGCAGTGCGAGACGTCCTGGCCGTCCACGAGCACGCGCCCGCCCTGCACGTCGTCCAGGCGCAGCAACAGCTTGGTGAGCGTCGTCTTGCCCGAGCCCGATTTGCCCACCAGACCCACGCGCTGGCCCGCCGCCACATGGAATGTCAGGTCGTTGAACACGCTCTCGCCCGCCGCGGCGTCACGGTATGCAAAGCTCAAGTGCTCAAAATCAATCGCACCCTCGCCCACCTTGAGCTCGGGGGCATTCGTGTCGTCTGCCACCAGGCGTGGCTCGTCCAGCACACGCGTCATCTCGGCGGCGTCGCCTAGCGCGCGGTTGATGCGCTGCATCATGGAGCTTACGTAGTTCAGACGCATGGTGAGGTTGTACGTATAGGTAAAGATCATGACGAGCGCGCCGGCAGAGATGCCAAACCACGCGTTGCCGCCCGCGACGAACACGCTCACCACGGCCATGGTGATGACGATAAGGCCCGAGGTCGTAAAGTTGCGCTGCATCATGGCGTGCATCGAAACCGTCTCGGCGTCGCGCGCGGCGCGGTCGGCGGCATCGAACAGGTCGCGCTCAAAGTCCTCGCGCCCACAGGTCTTAACGGCTAGGATGTTCGTGACCGCGTCGGACAGCACGCCCGACAGCTTGTTCTGCGCGGCGGACGTCGCGGCCGAAAGCGGCATGATGCGCTTGTACATAAGCCAGACAAACGCGATGTAGACGACCATAATGCCCACCAGGATCACGGTAAATGTCGGCACCACCGGGGCGAGCGCCGCCACCGTGCAGACAACCGAGGTGATAGTGGGAATGAGCGAATACACCGTCACGTCCACCAGACCCGTGTAGCCGCTCATAAAACGGCTCGTCTGGCTCACAAGCGATCCACCGAATCGGCTGGTGTGGAATGTCATGGATTGATTGGAGAGCGTGTCGAAGCACAAGCGCGCCAGGTGATAGTTGCCCGCAATCTCGAGCTTGTAGACGGTGTAGTCCTGCAGCTTGGAGAGGATCTGGCCTACCAGGTTAACGAGCACGAGCGCCAAAATGTAAGGACCAAAGACCTCAAACACCTGGTCGCCTGCCACGGGACCAGCCTGGACACGGTCGACAATAAGCGCCATCACATAGGTGTTGGCAAACGTAAGCAAAAAGATATAGCCCGCCGACGAGAATACCGAGAGAAAGACGATCAGTGGTTGCGTGCGCGTGACATCCCAAAAACGTTGCAACGTGCGGCGCACGGTGGAGCGTTTGAGCGGACTGGTGCTTCTCTGAGACATGGGCTTCCCTTCGCGTCTGATAGGGCGAAACGCCATTGTTGCACACTAAAGCGCACTTCAGGCAAGCACGATGCGAAAAGCGCCCGCGTCCCGCGCTTGCGCCGACGCCCCGCCGTCCGTTGCGGCTAGCCCTCGTCTTCCTGGCCCGCGAG
>CABUWR010000004.1 GCA_902495265.1 uncultured Collinsella sp.
CATTGGAACACGAGGAGGCGCCAGGTTAAACTGAAGGGACTGACCCCGGAGGAGTTCCGGAGACAGTCCCTTGCGGCGTAGTTCTTATTTAAGCCGTCCAGGTTTTGGGGTGCAGTTCAGTGCGCAGCGGGGGTTCTTTCATGTCCGAGGACGTCCGCGAAGGTCAGCCCTCAGATCCTGCGGTGAGAGACCTAGGCCTCGTTGTACACCGTCTTGAGCTTCAGCAGGTGAGCGTAGCGGTCCATGGCGGCCTGCTCGTTCTCCTTGAAGAGCTCCTCGGCGCGCTCGGGGAAGGAACGCGTCAGCGAAGCGTAACGGGCCTCGTTCATCAGGAACTCCTGATAACCGCCCGCGGGCTCCTTGGAATCGAGCGAGAACTTCTTGCCGGCAGCAGCCTCGGGGTTGAAGCGGAAGAGGTTCCAGTAACCGCACTCGACAGCCTTCTTCATCTCGGCCTGGCAGTTCTGCATGCCGCCCTTCTTGATGGAGTGCATCTCGCAGGGGCTGTAGCCGATGATGAGGGACGGACCGTCGTAGGCCTCGGCCTCGTGGATGGCCTTGAGGGTCTGAGCCGGGTTGGCGCCCATGGCGACCTGCGCCACGTAAACGTAGCCGTAGCTCATGGCAATCTCGGCCAGGGACTTCTTCTTGGTCACCTTACCGGCAGCGGCGAACTGAGCGACCTGGCCCAGGTTCGAGGCCTTGGAGGCCTGACCACCGGTGTTGGAGTAAACCTCGGTGTCGAAGACGAAGACGTTGACGTTGTGACCGGAAGCCAGGACGTGGTCCAGGCCGCCGAAGCCGATGTCGTAGGCCCAACCGTCGCCGCCGAAGATCCAGAAGGACTTCTTGGTGAGGTAAGCCTTGTCGGCGAGGATCGCCTTGGAAGCGTCGCAGCCGCACTTCTCGAGCTCGGCAACGTAGGCAGCGGCAGCGGTCTTGGAGGCCTCGGCATCGTTGACAGAGTCGATCCAAGCCTGGCCGGCAGCCTTGAGCTCATCAGACGGACCATCGGCAGCGATGATGTCCTGGGTAGCGGCGATCAGCTTGTGCTGAACGGCCTCATAGCCAACGGCCATGCCCAGACCGTGCTCGGCATTGTCCTCGAACAGGGAGTTGTTCCACGCCGGGCCGTGACCGTCCTTGTCCTTGCAGTAAGGAGCGGTGGCAGCGGGGTTGCCCCAAATGGAGGAGCAGCCGGTGGCGTTGGAGATGAACATGCGGTCGCCGGCGACCTGGGTCACCAGACGTGCATAGGCGGTCTCGGCGCAGCCGGCGCAGGAGCCGGAGAACTCCAGGTAGGGCTGCTTAAACTGGCTGCCCTTGACGTTGGCCGCGATGAGCTCCTTCTTCTCGGAGACGTTCTCGACCATGTAGTCCCAAACGGGCTGCTGGTCCATCTCCTGCTCGGTGGGAACCATCTCGAGAGCACCCTTGGGGCAGACCTTGACGCAGTTGGTGCAGCCCATGCAGTCGAGCGGGGACACGGCCATGGTGAACTTCATGCCCTTGGCCTTGGGGCCCATAGCGTCGAGCGTGCGGGTAGCCTCGGGCGCGGCGGCAGCCTCGTCCTCGGTCATCGCGAACGGACGGATGGTGGCATGCGGGCACACATAGGCGCACTGGTTGCACTGGATGCACTTGGTCTCGTCCCAGTGAGGAACGACCACGGCGACGCCGCGCTTCTCGTATGCGGAGGCGCCCAGCTCAAACTGGCCGTCGGCGCAACCGACGAAGGCGGAAACGGGCAGGCTGTCGCCATCCATGCGATCGATGGGCTCGAGCAGGTTCTTGACCTGCTGGGCGATGGCGGACTTGGTCTCCTCGGAGAGCTCGACGGGAGCGGCATCCTCGGCGGTAGCCCAGTCGGCCGGAACCTCGAACTTACGGAAGGCGGTAGCGCCGGCATCGATAGCCTTATGGTTGGCGTCGACGATGGCCTGGCCCTTCTTCATGTAGGACTTGGTGGCCGCGTCCTTCATGTACTGCAGGGCGTCCTCGGCGGGCAGGACCTTGGCCAGCGCGAAGAAGGCGGACTGGAGCACCGTGTTGGTGCGCTTGCCCATGCCAACCTTGGCGGCCAGGTCGATAGCGTCGATCAGGTAGACGTTGACGTTGTTGTTCGCGATGTAGCGCTTGGCCACGGCGGGCATGTGCTCGGCGAACTCCTCATCGCTCCACTGGCAGTTGACCAGGAAGGTGCCGCCCGGCTTGACGTCGCGGACCATCTTGAAGCCCTTGACGATGTAGCTGGGGTTGTGGCAAGCGACAAAGTCGGCCTTGGTCACGTAGTACGGCGAGCGGATCGGGGAATCACCAAAGCGCAGGTGCGAGACGGTGACGCCGCCGGTCTTCTTGGAGTCGTACTGGAAGTAGGCCTGGACGTACTTGTCGGTGTGGTCGCCGATGATCTTGATCGAGTTCTTGTTGGCGCCGACGGTACCGTCGCCACCCAGACCCCAGAACTTGCACTCGATGGTGCCGGGGGCTGCGGTGTTGGGCGCATCCTCGGCCTCGGGCAGGCTCAGGTTGGTCACGTCATCGACGATGCCGATGGTGAACTCGCGCTTGGGCTCGTCCTTCTTAAGCTCCTCGAAGACAGCGAACGCGGACGCGGGAGGCGTGTCCTTGCTGCCCAGGCCGTAACGGCCGCCGACGACCTTGATGCCCGTCTTGCCGGCCTCGTAGAGAGCGGAGACGACGTCCTGGTAGAGCGGCTCGCCGATGGAACCCGGCTCCTTGGTGCGGTCCATGACGGCGATCTTTTTGACGGTCTCGGGGAGAACGTCGACAAAGTGCTTGATGGAGAACGGACGGAACAGGCGGACCTTGACCAGGCCGACCTTCTCGCCGTGAGCGTTGAGGTAGTCGATGACTTCCTCGAGCACGTCGCAGAAGGAGCCCATGCACACGACGACACGATCAGCATCGGGAGCGCCGTAGTAGTTGAACAGGCCGTAATCGGTGCCGAGCTTCTCGTTGATCTTCTTCATGTAGCCCTCGACGACGGCAGGGAGCTCGTCGTAGACCTTGTTGCAGGCCTCGCGGTTCTGGAAGAAGATGTCGCCGTTCTCATGGCTGCCACGGGTGTGCGGGTGCTCAGGGTTGAGCGCGTGGTCGCGGAAAGCCTGGACGGCGTCCATGTCGCACATCTCGGCAAGATCCTTGTAGTCCCACATGGCGACCTTCTGGATCTCGTGGCTGGTACGGAAGCCGTCGAAGAAGTTAAGGAACGGGGTCTTGCCCTCGATGGCGGCAAGGTGAGCCACCGGCGAGAGGTCCATGACCTCCTGGACGTTGCCCTCGGCGAGCATGGCGAAACCGGTCTGGCGGCAGGCCATGACGTCGGAGTGATCACCAAAGATGTTCAGGGCGTGGGAAGCGACGCAACGCGCGGAGACGTGGAAGACGCCCGGGAGCTGCTCGCCCGCGATCTTGTACATGTTCGGGATCATCAGGAGCAGGCCCTGAGAAGCCGTGTAGGTGGTGGTCAGAGCACCGGCGCCCAGCGAACCGTGAACGGTACCGGCTGCACCTGCCTCGGACTCCATCTCGACGACCTTGACCGGGGTGCCGAAGATGTTCTTGCGACCCTGGGCCGCCCACTGGTCGACATGGTCGGCCATCGGGCTGGACGGCGTAATGGGATAAATTCCCGCTACCTCGGTGTACGCATACGAAACATATGCGGCCGCCTCGTTGCCGTCCATAGACTTAAACTTACGCGCCATATACCCCTCTCCTCTCATATAGGTATACAGGCCCCGGCGATCGCCGGGATATTGGCGTGATGGGATTTTCGTTGTTGCTTCCAATCATCTGGCAGGCGGACTCAGCAGCAGGTACATGGCGTGGAGAGAAGGCATGCCAAGGCGAGGAGGGCTGCACGCGCTCCACAGGCCCAGCTACCCGTCTTGCACATGACCGAGCGCCGCAAAGGCCGCATGTCGGATGCTCCCGGGCACGCCCCGGCGATGGGAAGCGCCCGCAACGGAAATCCGCATGCGGGTTTATTGTACCCCGCCGTCAAGCCATATTTCGGCAAATATAGGTGGCCGGTAAAGGTTTACCTCGGGTGACTATTGTGCGCCCGGCACCGACGGACACAGTCCCCTGGAACCCCACAGCAGTTGCGGTGAAATAGGGAGTGTTTTTGCTGTTAACGGCCTTAATCAGTCCCTATTTCACCGCAAGTTATTTGGGGGGATGAGTTAGAGGGCGCCGAGGAGGATGGCGTAGGTAGTGGATTCGCCGAGTTTGAGCTCGTCGCCGGGGTTGAGCTGGGCGGAGCGGCCAGGCTCTACTTGAATACACACGCTTGTGGCCCCGTTTACCACCACGGTGCCGTTCGTGGACGACAGGTCCTCGACAAACCATGCGCCAGAATCGTCGCACCAGATATGGGCATGGCGGGCCGAGACGTCGTCGCCGACGTCGGTGATGTCGCCCTCCCCCGTTGCCAGCGCGCCGATCTCGACGCCTTCCTCACTCGGCTGAATCCAGCGCGGGGCGCTCACCACGTAGCCGTTTTGCACGCGCAGCAGTCCCAGCGGATGCGCTGGCGCGACCTCGTGCTCGCCCGCGACCGAAGATGTGCTCAGCGAGCGCGGCGTCGACGTGGCGCCGCCACAGGTCGCATGAGCGTAGTCGATGGCATAGGTCACCGACGAACGGACATCTGCCGAGCAACCCACGGCGACAAACAGCACCAGGATGGCCTCGGCGCGCTCGGCGGGCATGAGCTCAGCCGCCTGCGACAGGCGCTCGAGCGCATTGCGATAGAGATTCGTGTCCTGATGGCATTCCTCGAGCGCCCGCACCATGGGCTCGCCAGCGGGGCCGCACACCATATTGGTCACGGCCGCGGCGTCCATGGGATTGCGACGGCGCAGGGCCAGCTGCGACATAATGCGCGCGGCCGAGGTGCCGTAATCGGCAAAATAACGTTCCTGCAGCGTGCCGACCGGCGCGCGCACGATAAAGCGCGAAACCCAGGAGCGATCGGCGGCACGGCTCTGCGGACTACGGCCGTCGGCGAGCGGGCGGCTCGAGAGCACCAGGCCGCACAGTTCGATATGGCTCAGGTGCGCTGCGCGCTTAAAGATGTCAAACATTGCCCCGCACGGGGTGAGCTCAGCTTGAGAAGCCATGGCTTAGCCCTCCTTGGTCGCAGAGATCGTGTCGGATACTTCGGCCGACCCGCCAAAGGTGCGGGCAGCCGCGGCTCCGCCGGCAAGCGGCGTCGCCATAGGAATTTTCGCACGTCGTGCTGACACGACGGGAGGCTCAAAGGCAAACCCCATCGCCAGCAAAAACCACGTGAGCGCATAGGTTGCAATTATGGCGGCCACCAGGCCACCCGCCACGGCATGCTGGGAAAACACAGCACATGCGAGTGCGGCCAGGGCCGGAACCTCGCAGGCAGAAAGGGCCAACACGCCCTGCAGGAATCCCGCACGGCGGTCGCGTGCCAAGGCCCCGGCAGCGATGCCCACCATGCCCGGCGATGCCAACGCCAGCGCGGCGATAATGGCCGGCAGCTTCCCGGACCACATAAGCGGTCCCACGACGAACGTCACATGGGCGCCCGACGCCAACAGCGCCGCTGATACCACGACCACAGTCCAAAGCACGCCGCATACCGCCGTCGCACCAACCATCACCGCACGCCGGGCTGTGTGCCCCGATACCTCCATCGGGCACGGCATGAGCGGCTCGGCGCGAAGCGAGCGGGCGACATTTTGCGCATAGTGGTCGCAAAATGCCGAGAGCGCCGCCTCCACCGCAGCCGGCTCGGGACGATCTTCCTGATGGCAGGACAGGCAGGCCATCACCACATCGAACAGCTGAGCGTCGACAAACGCCAGCGCATCGCGCAGGTCCTCGGAATTTGGATCGAGCCCCAACTGCTGAGCCTGTTCGGCCGCGGCAAGTGCCACATCGGGCTCGCGTCGCAGCAGTTGCGTCAAGTCGCAGCCGGGCGCGTGGGCGCCGACGGGATAATCGGGCAGCATATCCATCTTGAGGCAATAAGGGCTGGCGATATCGCGTGTCTTTTTGCGCGAGCCCAAAGTACCCGACGCACCCGGCGCTACTTCGTACGGCGCGACACCGGCGATGAGCTCGTAGACCGTACTCGCCGCTGCGTAGACATCGATCGCCGGCGACATGCGAAGCATGCGCAGGTCGGGGATATCGTCGGTGAGCATCTCGGGCGGGGCGTAGGCCACCGTCGCGCGGCGCAACGTGGCATAGCGCTCGGTAAACGATGCCTTGCCGCCGGCGCCGGCCACCGCAGAGGCGGGCTCGAGCGCCAGCGACGAGCCAAAGTCGATCAAGCACAGGTCGAAGGTGCCTTCGGCAAGCTGTCGGTCGAGCGGCAGGCGCGCCGTGCGCACCATAATATTAGCGGGAGAGATATCGCGATGGACGAACCCCTCGCCTACCAAGCTCATGTGGCAGAGCAGATCGAACAGGTCGCGACCCAGGCGCGCCGCCACGAGCGGCGACAGACGCCCGGCATCGTCCACGGCAAGGCGCGGGCGCAGGCGAGCGAGCGTCTCGCCCTCGACCCATTCCATGACAATTGCAGACACACCGTCGACCTCGCCCCAGCCATAGAGGCGGGGAAAGCCCTTAAGGCCCGAAAGGGCACGATGGCATTCATATTCCTCGCGAAACGCCGCCTTGAACTTGGTGACCAGCGCCTCGTGGGCGACATCGTCATCAAATTCGTCGCGCGTTGGCAAGATGAGCTGCTTGAGCGCCACGGCCTCGCCCTGCGCGTTGACGGCACGCGTCACACGGCCGATACCGCCGCGGCGCATGGTGGCGTCATCGGCAAACAGCATCGTAAAACGGCGCAGGTAGGCGGGAAGCTCGTCCGTGCCCAGGGCGACAGCCGGCTCAAACCCGTCGACGCGCGCCAGGCGCAGGCCCACCATGGGATCACGGTTGAGCGGCTGGGCTGCCGTAGAAGCGAGGTCGTTCGTCATAGGGCGATCGCCGCCACATTGGTGTTGAAGTTGTTGAGCGCGACGTCGTCGTCGCCGTAGTGCCCAACCCATTGACACAGGTTGGTATAGCAGCCCCACAGATTGGCATACTGCCGATACCACTTAGATTTGGTCGAGAACCTTTGCCGACCGAACTCGGCACGGATAACAAACATATCGTTGGCCAGGGTGTCGCACGGTCCGGTATCGCCCGTAGCGTTATAGGTCGAAACCACGCTGTTGGCGCGGGCGACATAGCCATCGAGCATGTTGTATTTGGTCACGAGCCAACTGTGAATACTCTCCTCCTCGGCAGCCGAGAGGCCACCCGAGCCCGCGTCCCCGCCGGTACCGCCGTCCGTCGAGCCACCACTCGAAGATCCACCGCCAGAGGCGGAGCCCGAACCGGAACCGCCGTCCGAGCCCGCCGAACCGCTGCCAGAACCGGACCCGTCCGAGCCGCCGGGCTTGCCCGTCTGCTGCGTATCCTGCTCCTTCTGCCGCTCCGCCTTGTTAACGACAGAAGCCACGCTGTTATTGGAAAGCTTCGTGATGATCTTGGTGTTGGTGAGCACGATGGTCTTGCCGTTTGTCAGCGTGATCTCGTTGGACGCCTGCTCGCCCTCGTCCGCGGGATCGACGCCAAACACGGTGCGCCCGACCACGCTCGCCCACGCATATCCAGTTGTCGTTCCCAAGTCGCTTTTGGCCTTGCGCCCAATATGCAGCTCACGCGCAGCATGCGCCTGCACCATGGACGGCACCGTCATGCCATAAGCCGAAACACCGGCTATGACCAGCACGAGCGAGCAAGACAGCAGCACATACGCCCGAGGCGCCAGGCCCAGTCGGCGTCGCATGCGCACCGCGGCGCCATGCTTTGTCTGAGTGCCCCCGGGCCGCATGCGTTCTCCTCCAACAAAAACACGCCGCTTAAAAGCGGCGCATTCTTTCATATTCACATTTGAGTGTATCAGCGAACCCAAAAGGTTGCGCAACGAATGGGCAAATACGAGGCGCAGGCGGACCCATCCACGCGATAAGCGGATGAAAAGCAGGTTTGTTGCACAACAAATGTATGAACGCGCGCCCAATTATGAGTGCCCCGTGCGGCAGGCCGACGGGACATGCCGTGGGGCTGACGCCGCCTAGATCGCGCGGCGGGCCTCGATAGCGCGGCCAAGCGTAAGCTCGTCGGCATACTCCAAGTCGCCGCCCACGGGAAGGCCGCTCGCAAGACGCGATACCTCAACGCCCAATGGCTTGATGGTGCGAGCAAGGTAGCTCGCCGTAGTCTCGCCCTCGATGTTGGGGTTGGTGGCGATAATGACCTCGTGGATGTCCTCGTGGCCCAGGCGCGCCAGCAGCTCGCGGATATGCAGCTGCTCGGGACCGATCTTGTCCATGGGGCTGATCACGCCGCCCAGCACATGGTACAGGCCATGGTAGCTGCCCGTGCGCTCGATTGCCTGAACGTCGCGTGGCTCGCCCACCACGCAAATGCGAGTGGTATCGCGCATCGGATCCTGGCAGATGGAGCACTCGTCGGCCGTGGCGTAGTTAAAGCAACGGCTGCAAAAGTGGACCTCCTGCTTAACCTCCAGGATGGCCTCGGCCAGGCGGCGGGCCTCCTCGGCATCGGCCTCGAGCAGGTAATAGGCGATGCGCTGGGCCGACTTGGGACCAATGCCCGGCAGACGACCCAGCTCATCGAGCAGTTTTTGCAGACTGTGATTCGCACTCATATATATGCGTGTCTTAGAACGGCATGCCCGGGATGTTGAGGCCGCCGGTGATGGCGCCCATCTGCTTGTTGGCGAGCTCGTTGACGCCGCGGACGGCCTCGTTGACGGCAGCCATGATCATGTCCTGCAGCATATCGACGTCCTCGGGATCGAGGGCATCGGGATCGATGGTGAGGTTGACGAGCTCCATCTCGCCGTTAACGGTCACCTTGACCATACCGCCGCCGGCAGAGGCGTCGACGGTCTGGGACTTGAGGTTCTCCTGCGCGGCGGCAAGCTGCTCCTGCATCTTGCGAGCCTGCTTCATCATCTGCTGCATGTTCATACCGGCCATGATGGCTCCTTTACGTGCGGCCGCGCGACAAGCTGCAAGGGCAGCCGGGGCGCGGCGGGACTTTCAAACTCAAAAATCGTACCACGGCGAGAGGCCAGCGAGCGGGGCGGTCGCGCTACCTCAGTCGATATACATGTCCTGGAGTGCAAGTCGCGCCTAAAGATTATGCAAGGTCGAATAATTCGCATCTGCATAATATTGAAAGCTAAATCTTGTAGAGCCGGAATCCGACATTTAATGCGTACCACTAAATGGCCAAATGCCGAGCCACTACTCGAGGCGGCGCTCATGACGGCGGGGTATAATCTGATTGCCATAGATAGCAATTTGGAGGTGCCCCATGAATGCCCCCGACATGCTCCAGAACATCCGCTCAAAACACCCCGTTGCATATGTGGTTCTCTATCTCTTTGTCGGCTGGGCATTGCTGGTTGTCATCACCCATGCCATAGCTTTTGGAGCAGAACTGCTGATAGCCAGCTCGGACCAGCCCGTCGTCAAATGGGAAGCGACCGATGAGTGCACCGACGGAACCCGAACCATTTACTACAACAGCCCGTCCCTCTACCAAGAGTTCAAGGTCAAGATAAAGGGCTCCAAGATTGTCGATGCCGAAATGGGCTCTTTATTTACAATCGGAGCAACCGTCAACGCCGAGCAAGTCGAGTACACGGACAGCCACGCGACGTATCGTATCGACCTCAGCACCCTAGGCCGACCGTCACGCACCTGTCTGCTCGAATGCGATATACGCGGTACCGCACTACACATGTCCGAAATACAGATGCGCCCGGACAAAGAGACCCCTTCGTGAGCAGTATGCCCGCCCGCACGGTTACTCCACCGGCTTGAAGATGGTGGCCTGGCCGAAGACGCTGCGGATGAGGGCTTTGGCCTCGTCCTCGGTCTGCGGGATGCTCGGGGCTGCGCCCTGATGGCCGAAGGGGCTGCCGGCGCCGGGGTTGGACTCCCAGGGAGCTGCAGGAGCGTCCTCCTCTTTGAGGGCAGTTGCAGCGGGCTTGGGCGCGGACGCCGCACCCGGCACGTCGAACGGGGGCAGATCGCCCCCGCCGGCATCGGCAGCAAAACCGCCGACCATGGCATCGTCGTAGGGAACCTGCTCGGATTCCCACGGTGCAGACTGCGCAGACGGCTGAGCCTTGGGAGCGGACGCGCGCTCGGGCGCACGGGGCGCGGGCTCGGTCGGGAGCTTGCCCGTGGCAGGAGCGCCGGCAGGGTTGTCGGAGCGCAGCCAGGGGGCCTTAGCCAAGTCGGATGACTTGGGCGCAGGCGCGGCAGCGGGCTTGGGTGCGGGGACCGGAGCAGCCGGTTTGGGCGCAGCGGGCTTAGGCGCCGACGGGGTCGGTGCCATCACCGGCGTCGCTTGCCGCTGCGGCGCGCTGGCGCTCGAGGATACAGGGGCCGCCGAGGACACGGGTTGCGGGTCCGCAGATACCGCAGCCCGTGCAGATGGAGAATGCTCCTCATGTTGAGGAGCCGGCGTGCCACCTCCATCCAGGACGTAGTCGACGGTGCGACGACCGAAGACCGCGCAGACCGTCGGCAGGACCACCGATTGCGTGTCGGCGCGACCGAGCATCTTGATGGCAAAGGTCGAGCCCGCGGGGAACGAGACCGTGAGCTTGGAGCCGTCGTCGGCCGTGGCGCGGGCGTTGAGCAAAAGGCCTGCATAGGAAGCCTGACGAGCCTTGACGCGCTCGACGACCTCGGCCCATTTGCGCTGGAGCTCGCCGGCGTCCTCGACCGCGGGGGTCTCGGCAGCACCGGCGGCGGCAACCTGGGCGGCGTTGTTGGGCTTGGACGCCGGCACGGTCGATGCAGTGGGCGCGGGAGCCGGAGCCGCAACGGGTTGAGGTGCAGGCGTTACAGGTTTGGGCGCGGGAGCCGGAGCCGCGGACTTGGGCGCAGGCTGGGCAGCCGGAACAGCAGCGCCGCGGTCCCAAGGCATGCCACCCTGATGCGCAGACGTAGCAGCGGGGGCGGCGGTCGCCGCAGGAGTAGCAGCTCGGGCACCCGAGATCAGCGTCGGCTGCTGGACAGCGGGTGCGGATGCAGCAGGCGCACTCGCTCGAGCAGCAGCCACGCTCGCCGGAACGGCGGCGTTGGCAACCATGGCCTCCAAGCGAGCCACGCGCTCGGCCAATGCCTCAATCGTTAAATCGGCCTCGGGACGCGTCAGGCGCGTGCAGGCGATCTCGAGCACCAGGCGCACGTCGCTCGCACCCCTCATCTCCAAGGCGGCATCGTCGAGCACCGTCAGCACGCGAGCCAGACGATCGGCAGGATGCTCGCCAAAGGCAGCGGCCTCGGCTGCAAGCGCCTCGGCCTGCTCGACACCGCCCTCAAACAACTCAGCACGGACACCGGCAACGCAGGCAACATACACGTCGCGCACGTGCGCCACCAGGTCGCGCGTCAGTTCCAGCAGATCGTTACCTTCCTCGACCTGCGCGCGAATAAGCCCATAGAGCTCGGCGACATCACGATCGGCAATGGCGCGCGTAAACTCTCCCAGAATCTGGTCCGAAACTTCGCCCAAAAGTGAGCGGGCATCGTCCGCATGCACGGTGCCGTTGCCGAAGACGCTCAGCTGCTCCAGCGTGGAGAGCGCATCGCGCATGCCGCCCTTGGCATGGCGCGCCACGATGGCAAGCGCCTCGTCGTCGTAGTCGAAGCCCTCCTGCTCGCACACGTATGCCAGGCGATACTCAATATCCTCGTTGCCGATGCGATGGAAATCGAAGCGCTGGCAGCGTGAGAGGATTGTCTCCAGAATCTTTTGCGGGTCGGTGGTGCACAGCACAAAGATCACGTGCGCCGGCGGCTCCTCGAGCGTCTTGAGCAGCGCGTTAAACGCCGCCGTCGTGAGCATGTGGACCTCGTCGATGATATAGATCTTGTACTTGCCACGCACCGGGGCAAAGTTAACGGAGTTGATGATCTCCTCGCGCACGTTGTCTACGCCGGTACGGCTTGCGGCATCGAGCTCGTAGACATCGGGGTGGTTGCCTTCGGCGATGAGCTCGCACTCCTCGCAGGTGCCATCGGGCATGCAGCCGCTCGCACCCTCGGCGCGCGCCGCCTCGGCATTGCGGCACAGCAGCGCCTTGGCCAAAATGCGCGCCATGGTGGTCTTGCCCGTGCCGCGCGGTCCGCAGAACAGGTAGGCGTGGGACAGGCGCCCCTCGGTAATGGCGTGCTCGAGCGTCGAGACGATATGCTGCTGGCCCACCACGGAGTCGAAGGTGAGCGGGCGATACTTTCGGTACAACGATTCCATGGGTGCTCCCCCGGGTATACTGAGTCTTGTTGCCGCGGCGGCCATGCGGTCGCACGGCATACTGCATTCATAATAACCCGTACGGCGAGCCCGCCGCGATAGGAGTCCAAAGAGCATGGCAGACGCAGAGAGCAACCTCGTTCCCTCCGAAGCAGCCGACCAGGTCGAGGTCGCGCTCGAGACGCAGGCAGCAGCCGATGACGGCATCCTGTACCTCAACGAGTATCAGTACGAAAACGACCTCGTCACCGATTTCGCCCGCTTGGTTGCCTCGCCCAGGCGCCGCGGCTCCCTGTACGTCGCCGCCGCCATTGCCGCGCTGCTCGGTATTGGCATGCTGGTGGCCGGCGGCAGCTGGATCAAGTTCGGCGTCGTGCTGATCGTGTTCGGCGCCTTTTTGGCCTGGTGGAGCAAAAATCTGCACCATACGCTCGCGCGCGACTTTATCGAAGCCGTCGAGGCAGACGAGTCCATGGGCGGCCGTTACCGCCGCGTCGCCGCCAACGAGGACGGCCTGATGGTCTGGGGCAAGAGCGGCAAGTCGCAGTTCTTCCCGTTTGAGAAGCTCGACCACGTACTCGACGGCGAGCGCATCTTTGTGGCCATGTTCGCCGACCAGGGCGTGACGATCCCTAAGGACACCTTTGTGCGTGGCGATGCCGAGCAGTTTGGCTCCTTCCTCAAGGCGCGCATCAACAAAAAGCTGCGCATCGAAACCAAACGCAAGAAGATGAAGGCCGAAAAGGCCGCTGCCAAGGCCAAGCAGGAAAGCGAGCCCAAGAATGCAAAGGCCAAGCAGCGTAAGCAGAAGAAGAACAAGAAGAAGCGCTAAGGCCAAGCCAGACAGGCAACCTCGCATCCCGCTATCCTCCCCATGCACCCGAGCGTGCTACACTAGCAGCATCTATGCCACCGCGAACGCCGGAACGGGCCGCGCCCGCGCCCGCCGCTCGCAAACGAACTTTAAACGCACGAGGGTTGGCCATGCCGCTTTTCTCGCAACATACCGCCCGGTTCTCGCCGGACGTTCCTTTGGAGGGCACCAGCTCTCGCGAGCTGCTCAAGCGGTTCCAGCCGCTCGAAACGCTCGCGACCGGCGGTTTTGGCTCCATCGAGATTTGCCGCGACACGCACCTGCGCCGTCGCGTCGCCATTAAGCGCATTCCCCTCACAGGCGGTGCCGGCATGCCCGCCAGCGACATCATGGATGTCCTGCGCGAGGCACACACCGCCGCCATGCTTCAACATCCCAATATCGTGCAGGTTATCGACTTTACGCACGATACCGCCTATGCCTACCTCGTCATGGAATATGTCGACGGCATGTCCCTAGCCGAGTTTTTACATCGCGTGGACGGCCATTCGCTCACCTTTGACGAGGCCGCGGCAATTGCCGACGCGCTGGGCCAGGCGCTCACCTTCGCCCATAGCAACGGCGTGCTCCACCTGGATATTAAGCCCGCCAACGTGCTCATCGACCACTCGGGCAACGTTAAGCTCACCGACTTTGGCATGGCGCGTCTGTCGTCTGCCGGCGGCTTTGGCGGCTCGCGCGGCGGCACCATCGGCTACATGCCACCCGAGCAGCTAGACATCGAGACTGGCACGGTTGACGAGCGCGCCGATGTCTTTGCCCTCGCCTGTGTAATCTACGAGGGCCTGTGCGGCAGCGCCCCCTTTATGGCCGCCACGCCCGGCGACTCGCTCGGCCGCATCATCGGCGGTGCCACCTACCCTAGCGAGCTCATCCCGCACTTTCCCCCGGGAGCCGAGGCTGCGCTCATGAGCGCCCTCTCCCCCATGCCGCAAGACCGCCCCAGCAGCATCGAGGCATTTTGCGACCAGCTGCTCGCCGGCTTGGGCAGCGTGCGCGAGGGCCGTCGCAGCCTGGAGCAGATGGTGGGAGAGCTGTCGGATGATGAGCGCGCGGCAGACGATATCGAATCGTTGCCCTATGAGGACGACACCATCGAGGTCAACCCCGCACTCGGCTGGGCCGGCACGCGCTGGAGCCACGCGCGCGATTACACGATGCGCGCCATCTCGGCGCTAACGTGTGGTGCCTTTAGCTTTTTGATCATGCAGACGGCTGGCGTCGCGGCGCTTCCCGGACTTATTGCCGCGGCCTTCGCGATCGGGGCGGCCGCCGGCCTGGCCCCGCAGATTGGCTCGGCTATCTCGGCCGTGGGTTTTTTGGTACTTATGGCCAACGCCACCATGCAGGCGCAGGGCATCCTGTCGATGCTGCCCGTCGCGGTGCTCTTTGCCGCCACCATGTCCGGTTGGTGGATCGCCTGGGGTCGTACCGAGGCTGCCGCGAGCGCCGCGCTCACCTGCGCGGTGGCACTTGGCTGTCTAACGGGCGACGTCCTCCTTGCCGCCGGGGTCGCCACCGGCATCGCGGCCTTTTGGCTCGGCCCGGCAAGCGCCGCGGCCGCCACGGGGATGGGCGCGCTTTTTGGCCGCCTGGCTACGGTTGCGCTTTCCACCGGAGGCGTGCTGGGGCTTGGCAATGTTGCCGCGGCACTGGGAGACATGCTCTTCTGGGCTGCCGTCGTGCTCGTCGCGGCGACAGCTGCACTGACATCTCTGCTGCTCAACGTCCATGCCAAGCGTGCCGAGCAGGGTTCGAACCTGGCTGCAATCGCTGCCATCGCCGGCTGCGGAATAGGCTCCGCGGCGTCGCTCTGTCTTGCACACCATATGGAAATTGCCAGCCTTGCGGCCGCGGTCGTCGTCAAGGCGGCGGTTGCGGGAACCCTATCCTCTATAATCGTTGGGATATGCCTATATTTGCTCGGATACCAAAGAACCTATACGGAGAGTGATCTTTCGTGAACTTCCTGAACATCTTCGAGGACCACGTGGCCGGCATCTTCGGTGCCACCCGTGCCCCGTTCTCCTTTAAGAAGCTTGCCAAGCAGGCCGCTCGCGACATGGAGGATCAGACTCTGGTGATCAACGGCGTCAACACGGCGCCGGCACTCTATACCATCCTTATCGCCGCCGACGACGATCCCATGCTCGCCCCGTTCTACCCCGAGCTTTCGCGCGAAGTCCGCGAGTTTGTGAAGGCACAGGCCGAAAAGCGCCGCTATGTGTTTGTCGGCGAGCCCCTCGTTCGCTTTATGATCGACCCGCAGCTGCGTGCCGGTAAGTTCTCGGTCTTTGCCGAGAACGTCGACGCCCCCACGCTCGGTCGTCTGTACGAGGAAGAGCGCGCCTACCAGAATGGCCTGGGCCAGAACAACTCGGCCGCAAGCCGTGCCGCCAGCGCTCCCCGCGCCGGCAAGCAGCAATTCGCCGCCCCGCAGCAACAGCACGCCGCCGCCATGCCCCAGCAGCCGACGCCCCGTGCCGCCGCTCCCGACCCGCTCGCCGTGGCCGATCCCTTTGCGCCCAACGTCCCCGACCCCGCCGCCGCGCCCATCCCCGTGCCGCAGACCGTCTCTCGTGACGCCCTCGCCGGTATGGGCGGAGCCGCCGCGACCGGCGCCGCCGTGGGCCTTGGCGCCGCAGCCGGTATTGCCTCCAACATGGCGAGCACCCGCGCCCCGCAGCGCCCGCTCGCCCAGCTCGTCGACGTCGTGAGCGGCGAGAGCCACAGCATCACTTCCGCGCAGGTGACCATCGGTCGCGAGCGTTCGGTTTCGGACATCGCCCTGCGCGACCCCAACGTGTCGCGCCGTCACGCCCAGCTCACCTTTACCGGTTCGGACTGGTCGATCGAGGACCTCAATTCCACCAACGGCACGCTCGTCAACAACCGCCGCATCACGCGCTGCCCGCTGCGCAACGGCGACCTGCTGACGTTTGGCCTAAGTACCTTTGAATTTAGGGGATAGTCGCTTATGAACATCGATATCGTCCTTTTTGCAGGCCGCATCGTCCTGGTCGCCCTGCTCTACATCTTCCTGTTCGCCGTCATGAAAACCGGCGTGGGACTCGTACGCGGCCAGCGCCGCGACTCCGCTATCTGGACGATCGATGTGGACAAGGGTCCGCGCGGCATCCGTGGCATCCATGTAGACATGCTCGGCCCCGTCATCGTGGGCCGCTCGCCGTCCTCCGACATCTGCATCAACGAACCGTTTGTCTCAGCCTCGCACGCACGCTTTTCGCTGCAGGGCCCGGCACTCATCATCGAAGACCTCAACTCGCTGAACGGCACGCTCGTTAACGGCCGTCAGCTGGTGGAGCCCGCAACGCTGCGCGAGGGTGATGAGGTCCAGATTGGCGACGTGGTCATGAAGGTGAACCGTCGATGATCGACGAGGAGAACAAGTCCGCAACCATGCCCGAGACGCCAACTGCCCCCGCAGCTGCGCCGGCTCATGCCGCTCCGGCGCGCCCTGCGACCGTGGAGCCCGAGGACACCGTGTTCTCCCTGCCTCTTTCGCATGTAACTCAAGAATATCCGGCACTCGTCGATGACGAGGACGCCGACACCGAGCAGCTCGACGCCCCCATCGGCGCGCACGCTGCCGAGCAGCCCGCGGAACCGGAGGCAACGCCCGCACCGGCTCACTTTGCCGAGCCCGTCGCCGAGGCGATTAACGAGAGCGCTGCCGTGTTTGCAGCCCCCGAGCCTGCCGCGCCGGTATTCCCCGTCGCCCCGGCAAGCGAGGCGGCGCCCGCATCTGCAACGCCTGCCGAAGTCGAGCAGCCCGTTGCCGCGCCCGCCGCAGCTCCCGAGCCCTCCGCTCAACCTCAGAGCACGCCCGCGCCGTCGCACTTTGCGACGCCCGAGCCGACGGCTGTCGAGCCGCAGCAGGACGGCGATCCCGCCGACCGCGTAACCGAAGACCTCAACCTTCCGGACGTCTCCGACGCCGAGTCGGGCAACAATGCCGACACCGTCTCCCCCGGCGACACCGCCGAGATCGATGTCGCCGCCGTGGAGGCAAAGCTCAAAGATCCCGGCTCGACCATGAGCTTTGAGCCGCTGACCGACGAGCGCATCGAGACCGACTCGACCTACGACGCCGGCACCACCACACAGCTTATGTGGGGCGCCCGTTCCGACGTCGGATGCGTACGCCCGCACAACGAGGACTCCTATCTGGTGCAGTCGCCGCTCTTTTGCGTGTGCGACGGCATGGGGGGACACGCCGCCGGCGAGGTGGCATCCTCCATCGCCGTCGAGACCATCGCCAAGACGGCACCGCAGTCCGCCGACGCCGCGCGCCTGGCCGCAGCCGTCGAGGCCGCCAACGCCGCCGTGATCGAGGCCGCCCTCAACGGCCTGGGCAAACCCGGCATGGGATGCACGGCCACCTGCGCCTACATCGAAAACGACACGCTCGCCATCGCCCACGTGGGCGACTCGCGCGCCTACCTGCTCCACGAGGGTACGCTCATCCGCGTGACCCGCGACCATTCCTACGTGGAGGAGCTCGTGGATGCCGGCGAGATTACGGCCGACGAGGCCCGCGTCCACCCCAACCGCTCGGTCATCACCCGCGCGCTGGGCTCGGATCCCGCCATGTATGCCGACCACTTTACCCTGCACATCGAGGAAGGCGACCGCCTGATTCTGTGCTCCGACGGTCTTTCGAGCATGATTCCCGATAGCGATATCGAGAACATCGCTACGCAGTCCTCGAGCGCACAGATCTGTGTCGACAACTTGGTGGACGCGGCGCTCGCCGCCGGCGGCCACGACAATGTGACCGTGGTGGTCGTCGACCTGGTCGACGACGGCGTCATGCGCGAGGCAAAACGCGTCCGACGCCGCAATGTCACCATCGCCGCCGTCTTGGCCCTTGTCTTTGTGCTGATAGCAGGCATCTGGGCATACACGGGCGTCACCGGCTCCTATTACTTGGGAACCTACCACGGCAATGTCGCCGTCTGGCGCGGCCTGCCCGGCAAGACGCTCGGGGTCGAGCTCCACTGGCTCGAAAGCGAAACCAGCATCAAGCTGTCCGACCTGCCCGAAGACACGCAAAACCGCCTCAAGGCGGGCATTCCGCAAACAAGTGTCGACGATGCGCAGGACACGATATCCAAGTACCGCCACCAGATCGACGAGGAGCAAACCCGCCAGGTGATCGACGCCCAAACGATTCGCGACAACACCAATCAGGGA
>CABUWR010000005.1 GCA_902495265.1 uncultured Collinsella sp.
GAGCT
This sequence comes from uncultured Collinsella sp., assembly GCA_902495265.1. Classification (GTDB taxonomy): domain Bacteria; phylum Actinomycetota; class Coriobacteriia; order Coriobacteriales; family Coriobacteriaceae; genus Collinsella. Next base: position 6 of record CABUWR010000005.1, read on the forward strand.
GGCAGAGCACACAGGGCTCACAATTTCCCAGGTTAGGTCGCGCGTCAACGCGCTCATTGCTCAAGGCGAGCTTGAGCCCACGGCGCCGGCGACGAGCCGCAACCGCAAGTATCGACTGTCAGAGCGCGTGGAATAAATGCGTTAGTGGACGAGGCGACCCAATAATCGACCCTCAATTGGCGCCCACTAAGGTAAAGCGGTTGTTGCTCAGTCGACGGTGATGCTGAAGACTCGGCTTACGCCGGCATGGCCCCGAACCCGTCCATCAAGAACAGCCTAAGAACCAGCTTGATGACATATCCCGGTTTGACTTCTGCCGCGTCAAAGACGTGGCGCTCGGCGAGCTCGCTGCAGTATGCATAGATGTCGCGGATAAGGTCCGCGCCCGAGAGCGTAAACATGTAGCCTGCGTCCGAAAGCGAATTGGGCGCGGCGGGCAACTTGGCCATGTGGCAGAACGTTTGCAGGTCGGGCGCCATAACATTCTGGTAGTCGAGGTGGCCGCCGGCATCCTGTTCGGCAAGCTCCAATTGGCGCACGAAATCCAGCGCCGCTGCCAGCACAAAGCTCGGCGTAGGCGCGTTGACGTCCTGAGTGGTCGCCACAAGCCTGCCCGCCGCCTGCGTGACAAGCCAAGCGACCTCGCGCTGGCAGCGCACGGCCTTGCGCGTAACCGGCTTGATGGACGAAGAAGAAACGCTCCCCTTAGGCGGATTCGAAGCAGCCATAAGACCCTCCCATGAACAATCCGGCCCAACAGGCCCGGACGAAACACGTGCTACATCAGTATACAGGGGAGTGGGATGGCGGGGTACAAGCGCGCCAGCGGCAAACCGAGAGCATCAACGATGTGCCGATCGCGGAATGAGATCTCGTAATAATTGACTCTCGGTCATATTATTGAAGGGCATGACTCGCGTTCGAATGGTTGTAGGTGCTGGCGATGAACGACATTGACCTTGCTGTTCCGTTGATGGATGGACCAAGCTATGACCGTGCCTGCAGTCTCGTGCCTTCTGAATACGTTGAGGCATGGGAGTGGTTTCTGGGTGAGGAGCAGCGCGGCGGCGTTTGGAGCAGCCTTCCGCACCACACCAAGGAAGATAGCCCTCAGTATCAGTACCGTTTGAGAATTGGCTCGGACTTCTTTCCCGTAACGCGGGATTCAGGGATCTTCTGGCCGGGCCAGGATCGGGTGAAGCAAGATCCCAATAAGATCTTTGCGCTCTCGGTCCATAACTCTAAAAAGAGCTTCTACACCGATGTGCCTCCGCTCTATTTGGACGATGGTACGTGGGTCATTAAGTACTCGGTTCAAGCGCCGGGTACCGTTGGTTTTCGAGACCAGAATTACAACCGTAAAATGCTCAACTGCATGGAATGTGGCGTTCCAGTCGGAGTCATATTTGCAACTGAGGTGGGCTATAAAGTGCTCGGCCTTGCGTTTGTTGAGCGGTTCGAGCCCGAAAACGGATGGTTTGTTCTACACGGTCCTGTTCATAAAGGCGGACCGGACCCTCGTTTTGCGCCCGACATGAGTTATCTGAAGCGCATGCCCGTCGATATTGAGTTTGCCGGACAGGGTGCGACCGACGACGAAAAGGTCCGCTATGCGTTAAGGCGCGAGCGACTGGGGCAACAATGGTTCCGCAAGCAGCTCGTTGCCGCCTATGACGGCCGTTGCGCGGTGTCGGACTGCGGCGTCAGCGAAGCTCTGGAGGCTGCACATATCGAGAATTACTCGGGCCCTAAATCGCAGGTTGCCAGCAACGGCATTCTGCTTCGGCGCGACTTACATGCTTTATTCGATGCTCATCTGATTTCGTTTGAGCCTGTTTGCGGTGAATATCGGCTGTGTGAATCGTACCTGCTGGATAAGACCGACTACGTTTCCTTTGCGGGTGCGACGCTAAGGCAGCCGAATGAGCATCAGTGGCGACCCAATACGGTGTTTCTTGAGGCCCATCGCATCGAGTTCGATCGCTCGGAAAAGAAGCGTGAAAAGGTGGGGCTTCTGCCGTATTAGCGTATTAGGATTTGGCATTCTTTGACGGTTGTGTCGTTTGATCGGATCGCGTGGCAATGCAATCTCACACGCACTTGCTGGTGCATGCTCTTCCTGGTTTGAATAATGGGAAGGGAGTGAGCGTGAGCTGGCGAGGAGATGTCGCGATGGGGAAGTACGGAAAACTGCCGCGTGCCCTTATCGACAACAATATGTTTCCGGGCGTAGAAGTTGATTGCGGGTCATTTGCTGTCGCCTGTCCTTGCTGTGGCTCGCAAATACCGTGTCTCGACATTCGGTTCATCGATGCACGTGACAGGTTCAGCGACGAAGTGTGGAAACGTACGGGCGTTCATATGCCGGTGTATCCGGAGAAATGCCCTGTTTGTGGCCTCGATATCGTGTATGACGCCGGCGACGAGGGATAGGTGATGCGGAGGAGCTGGCTGTGAAGGCATCTTCGTCTCTACAAATAAACCCCCTCACCGAGTTGCCTGTGGAACTCGGCGTGATGGTCGCGTGCCCAGGTAAAGAGCGCTTGGTCAAAGTCGGTGCGCGTGGCCGGGATGCCAAAGACGCCGGCAACTTCGACGCGCGCAAACTCCAGTGCCGGCAGCTTGTTGATGGCAGTGAGGGCAAACGGGGACGAGGGCTCCTCGAACAGATAGCGGCTGCCTTGCAGCGCGTCGCAACTGGTGCACGTGTTGCCGAGCGACGGGGCTTTGGAAGCTCGCGCTCCTACGGGCTTGTAGCCGCAGCGCTTATGAAGATAGTCGCGGATCTCGCCCGGCACGCAGCCAAGAGCGGGCACGATGGCGAGTGCGTTGGCGTTGGCCGTGTCGATGGCAATGTGCCCGGCTTCGTTGGGCGCGTGCGCGATGGCGATGCTCTCGTCGTTATCGGTTCGATAGGGAATGCCGAAGGCCGCGACCGAGGTCTCTTTGTGACACTTCCAGCACTCGCGCTTGCCCAGTACTAGATATATATACGGCGCTGAGGGGTCGGATCGGTCAACACCGGGCAGCCACTCGGCAAAGGGCTCGGGGTTGACGCCGCTGGGTACATACCAGATCTTTTTGGTCCGGTCCCATTTGGCGCCCAGCGCCTTGGCTTCTTCTTTGTGCGAAAAGGGGACATCGAGCTCGGTGCGCATGGCGGCTCCTTGGTGCTGCAGGTGCAAGTGGCTCAAGGATACCGCAGGGCGCAGACATCGCGGCGTTTTGCTGAGAAGTTGCGGTGCGGACTGATTGGTTATGCCAATGGATAGATCGGCAAGTAGATGGTCGGCTTTTGGCCAGTTGGGCGGTTGGAGCTGCCAGCGGATTTGGCGACACAAAACAAAACAGCCCAGAGACATAACCTCTGAGCTGCGAACATTTGGTGGGCGTTAGAAGATTTGAACTTCTGACCTCTTCCGTGTCAGGGAAGCGCTCTCCCCCTGAGCTAAACGCCCGATCAAGGGTGCGCAAGCGCGCAAGGGATAATATAACGGAGCCTGAACTCGGTGGCAAGAACATTTTTAAAAATCGCTTACATTGTGGAATTCGGGGGCTTTGTCATATCCATTTCAAAAGAGCCTGCTGCCGCGATTTGGCTGTCGCATAATGCAAGGCCATTGCGGTATCGAGCTATGGAAAGACGCCTGCGGAATTGTCCTACCGATAAGCGGACAAGCCTCCAGCTGGTGCCTTCGCCGTGGTAAGGTAAGCCGAATTGTTTCCAGGCTGTTTCGGGGGAGTGGAATGAGCAAAGAGTGTGTCGAGCAGGTCGAAGGCGCAGGGGCTTCGGTGCCGATGACCGATATATCGAACATTGATGTGCCCGAGGGCACCGACGAGCTCAGCCGCAGCACCCGCCGTGCATGGCGCGACCGCCTGAACAGTGCCTCGACGCACAAGATGATTACGGGCGTTCTGGCCACGCTGGTGGGCGGTTCGTTTTGGGGTTTTTCGGGCACCAGCGCGAGCTTCCTGTTCGATACCTATCACGTTGATACCCTGTGGCTTATGAGTGTGCGCCAGATTCTCGCCGGTCTGCTCTTTATGGCCGTGGTGGTCACGCGCGATCGCGAGCGTCTGGTTAAACTCTGGACCACGCCCGCCGACCGCAGACAACTGCTGCTTTTTACCGCTTTTGGCCTGCTGTTCAACCAGTTCTGCTATCTTTCGGCCGTGCGCCTGACCAATGCCGGAACCGCGACGGTGCTTCAGTGCCTGCAGCTGGTCATCATTATGGGATACACCTGCGTTATCGACCGCCGCAGGCCGCGCACGCGCGAGGTTATCGGCATTGGCTTGGCTCTGGGCGGTACGTTTTTGATCGCCACCGGCGGTGACCCCACCAGCCTGAGCATCTCGCCGCTCGGCCTGGTCGCGGGCCTTATGTGTGCGGTCAGCGCCACCTGCATGGCGGTGATCCCCGCCAAGATCCTGCCCGAATATGGCAGCCCCATCGTCACGGGTTCGGCTATGCTCACGGCGGGCATCGTTTCGTGTGCTTTCGTTCGCCCTTGGGCGCATATGCCGGCGCTCGATGTTGCCGGTATCGAGGCGCTCGCGGTGTTCGTGGTCATCGGTTCGTTTTTTGCCTACATGCTCTATATGCAGGGCGTTAAGGACATTGGCTCGGTCCGCGCAAGCCTCATCGGAACCGTGGAGCCGGTCTCGGCGACCATCACGAGTGCCGTTATGCTGGGCACGGTGTTTTTGCCGACCGACTTGATTGGCTTTGCCATGATCATCGTGATGATGTTCCTCACGGTATAGCGCACGTCGCTGCCTAGACGGACACGGTGCTGCACCACAATTCCGGGAATTGGTGCCTGCATCTGGAGTTTAACTGACGATGCCAAATATGTCATAAACTAATAGCGTTATTGACTTTTAGTATTGCGAGGACTCCTCTATGGCTGGTAACCACTTTAAGAACGGCGACGGCGAGCGCTCTGCAGTTCCGCCGCGTTCAAATGGGACTGGAAACGCTGGCGTACCGAGTGGATCCAGCCAAAACGGTGCTGGCAACCGTACGTCTCCGGGTGAAACGGCGATGTTTGCCGCTCTGTACGAACAGTCTCAAAAAGCAAAACAGGCTGGTCGCGTAGGCAGGCAGGCATTTCCGGGCGGGGCGGGCTCTGCGGCTTCGTCGACCGGGGTCCGTCCGGCGCCAACGGGCGGTGCAAATGTCGCCGGCCCCACTGGCCCCGCTAACAACGCTCATCGCGCCCACAACGCCGGTCCCATCAACTCTGCCAATCCCGCCGATAGTGCTTCTTCTGCTGGAGACGCAGGGCTTACGGGTGACCTAGGCACTATCTATACGGGCGCTTCCGAAACCGGCACGTTTGCCCGTCTCAATGACGACGGTGCCGAGTTTAGGGGCTCGGGCGCTAAAGAAGATTATTACGATTTTGGCTTGAACTACGGCGGTGATTCCTCGACGAGACCGACCTCGAACGGCCTGGTTCGCCATCGCCATCGCAAGGGCGAGCGCAAGAAGCGTTGCGTTGCAGCCGTTGTCGCTGCCATCGTCGCGGTGGTTCTTGTCGCGTTTGGCGTGAGTGGCTTCATGCTGCTTAACTCGGCAAAAACCGTGAAGAGCCAGGCAAAGGAAACTGTCGAGATCGTCGGCGGCCTTAAGGACAAGGTCACGTCGGGCGATTTTTCGACCCTGCCTGACGATGCGAAAAAGATCGACGAGCTCTGCAGCAGCATGAAGAAGGAGACCTCGAGCCCGGTGTGGACGATGGCTTCGTTCATTCCGGTGTACGGCAGCGATATTAACGCCGCCCGCACCATGGTCGACGCTCTGTCCGATGTTTCGAGCGGCGCGCTGGTCCCTATGGCCGATAATCTCGCTCAGGCAACGCCCGGCAAGCTGTTCCAGGACGGAACAATCAACGTGTCCGCGCTGCAGGCGGTCGCCGATTCGCTCTCCGATAGCTCGAAGGCGTTCAAGAGCGCCAACAAAAAGGTGCAGGGTATTGGCGATACGCATATCGCCCAGGTGACCGAGCTGGTCGATAAGGCAAAGGACGGCTTTGCCACCCTGGACGGTGCAGTCGACGCGGCGGAGAAGGTCGCCCCCGTTCTGCCCCAGATGCTCGGCGCCAACGGCCAGACGCGTCATTATCTTGTGCTCGCGATGAGCAATGTCGAGATCCGCGCCTGCGGCGGTTTCCCGGGTTCTCGCGGCGTGATGTCGGTAACAGATGGCAAGCTCGAACTGGGTGATTTTGTCAAAGTCGACATGATGAAAGAGCCTTTGAGCCCGCTTCCCATCACCGATGAAGAGGCAAACTTGTTCACGACCGGATGGGGCCTGACCGGATTCAACACGCTCGGATACACGATGGGCGACGTTACGATGACACCCGATTATCCGCGTGCGGCTCAGCTTGCCAGCGATATGCAGAAGGCCATTGTTGGAGATGACATCGACGGCGTATTTGCAGTCGATCCGGTATTTTTGCAGTATATGCTCGACATTGTGGGCGGCACGCAGCTTCCCGACGGTACCGTCGTCGATGGAAGCAACGCTGCAAAGGTGCTGCTGCACGATATTTATTGGAATTACCCGGTAGAGGAACAGGACGCCATTTTTGCGGCGGTTGCCGGCTCGGCTTTTAACAAGATCGTGGACGAACTGGGCTCCAGCGATATTACTAAGATCGCTGCCGCCATCGAAAAGGGTGCTTCCGAGGGCCGCATCCTCATGTATTCGAGAAACGATGACGAGGAAAAGGCCGCGAAGGCCCTTGGCATTTCCGGCGCTCTCCAAAACGATGCGTCTGAGGCTCCGATCTTGGGCGTCTTTGTGAACAACTACAGCTATTCAAAGATGGATTGGTTCCTTGATAAGCGAGTCACCATCGATTCTTCGGTTGAAAATGCCGATGGTTCGACGACGTATCGAGTGACCACCACGCTCAAGAACACGATGACCCCTCAGGAGAAGGCCGAGATGCCTGGTTATTTCCGGGGCCATAACGGCATTAGCGAGGATATTGATGACGAGGTGCTGAGGCTCTATCTCTATGCTCCCGCGGGAGGCAGCATTTCGGACATTAAGACTTCGGGCTCCGGTTCTATCGAGATGAACGAAGCGACGCACGATGGCCTGAAGGTTGCATGGGGCGGCGTCCACATGCTTCTTGGACAAGACATAAAGGTCGAGTACACGGTCACGACTTCGAAGGACTCTGGGCACAAAGAGCTTAAGGTTCGCACCACGCCAACCGCTCAAACGTTCGAACAGGATAAGTAAGATATGAAGTACTTTGGCACCGACGGATTTCGCGGCGAGGCCAACGTTGGGCTGACCGTAGAGCATGCGTACAAGATCGGCCGTTTTGTGGGTTGGTACTACGGTGCCAACCGCGAGCGCAAGGCACGCGTGATCGTGGGCAAGGACACGCGTCGTTCGAGCTACATGTTCGAGGCGGCGCTGGTGAGCGGCCTGGTCGCGAGCGGTGCGGACGCATATATGCTGCACGTGATCCCAACGCCGGGCGTGGCGCATCAGACCGTGGAGGGCTGCTTCGATTGCGGCATCATGATCAGCGCGAGCCACAACCCGTTTTGCGATAACGGCATTAAGCTCGTCAACAGCGACGGCTTTAAGATGGACGAGGACGTGCTGGAGCTCATCGAGGACTATATCGATGGCAAGGGCGAGGTGCCGCTGGCCACGGGCAACCAGATCGGTGCCACGGTGGACTACATGCAGGGCCGCAACCGCTATATTGCCTCGCTCATCGCGAGCGCGAACTTTTCACTGCAGGGCGTCAAGATCGGTCTCGACTGCGCCAACGGCTCGGCGTCCTCGGTGGCCAAGCCGGTGTTCGACGCGCTGGGTGCCGACGTGCGCGTGATCAACGCCGCGCCCGACGGATTTAACATCAATGTGGACTGTGGCTCCACGCATATGGAGCGCCTGCAGCGCCACGTGGTGGAGCAGGGCCTGGATGTGGGCTTTGCCTACGACGGCGATGCCGACCGCTGCCTGGCCGTGGATGAGCGCGGCCGTGTGGTCGACGGCGACCAGATCCTGTACGTGTGTGGCGTGTATCTAAACAAGCATGGGCGTCTCTCGGGCGGTACCGTGGTGCCGACGATTGCCAGCAACTTTGGCCTGATCAAGTCGCTGGAGCTTGCCGGCCTGAGCGCCGTGACCAGCGGCGTGGGCGACCGTCACGTGTACGCCAAGATGCGCGAGGGCGGCTTCAGCCTGGGCGGCGAGCAGACGGGTCATACGATCTTTGGCGATATCGAGCGCACGGGCGACGGCATTATGACCTCGCTGCGCGTGATGGAAGTGATTCGCGCCGAGCGCGAGACACTCTCGCAGCTCACGGCTCCGTGCAAGCTGCTGCCGCAAGCGCAGGTTGCCGTGCGCGTGGCCGACAAGGACGCCGCGCTTGAGAACATGGGCGTGCAGAACGCAATCGCCGAGGCCGAGGCTGCGCTGGCGGGCGAGGGCCGCGTGCTCGTGCGCAAGAGCGGAACCGAGTCGGTGATTCGCGTGCTGGCTGAGGCTCCGGACCAATCGGCCGCCGACGCCGCCATGAAGCGCATCGCCGCTGCACTCGAGGCTCTGTAGTTACGCGGTTTTACCAAACCGCGTTAATCTGGCACTTGGGGACGTTCCTTTTCTGCCGACACAATAGGAACGTCCCTAACTGCCGGGTTCCCAAGTGCCGGGTCTCTGGCTTAGATGAAAAAGGGGCGCCGCGGAACCAACCCGCGGCGCCCCCTTTTGCGTTGGCGTGTGCCTAAGCTTTACAGCTCGTAGAGCGTGGTGAACTTGTCCTGCAGGTAGCTGCAGTAGTAGCGGGCGTCAAAGGCCATGCCGCATGCGCCCTTGATGAGTTCAGGCGCGTCTTTGGCGCGACCCCACTGCCAAATGTGCTCGCCCAGCCAGGCGCGGACGGGCGCCAGATCACCGCTCGCGCAGGCACCGGTAAGGTCGACGCCGTCGCGGCACATGGCCGGCACAAACATGGCGTCGTAGGCGCTGCCCAGCGCATAGGTGGGGAAGTAGCCAAACGAGCCACCGCTCCAGTGCGTATCCTGCAGGCAGCCGTGCGTGTCGTCGGGAACAGGAATGCCCAGGTACTCGTCCATAAAGCGGTCCCAAAGTGCGGGGATGTCCTTGGCCGTGGCCTCGCCGGCAAACAGCATACGCTCGATCTCGTAGCGCACCATAACGTGCAGCGGATAGGTGAGCTCGTCCGCCTCGGTGCGGATCAGCGACGGCTGCGCGATGTTCATGGCGCGGTAGAGCGTGTCTTCGTCCACGCTGCCGTAGACCTCGGGCGCGTGGCGGCGCAACACCTCGAGCAGCGGGCCCATAAAGGCGCGGCTGCGGCCCACGGTGTTCTCGAAAAAGCGGCTCTGGCTCTCGTGGATGCCCATGGAAGTGCCGCCCTCCAGGCAGGTGCGCGCATAGGCAGGATTGACGCCCAGCTCGTACATGGCGTGTCCCGCCTCGTGGATGATGCTGTAGACATTAGAGATGCAGTCGTTCTCGTAGATGTGCGTCGCGATGCGCGCGTCACCCACGGCAAAGCCCTCGCTAAACGGGTGCTCGGTAAAGGCAAGCGTGGTGTCGTCCAGGTCCAGGCCGACGAGCTTCATAAGGTCGAAGCTCATGGCACGCTGGGCGGCCTCGGGCACGCGGGCGTGCAAAAAGTCGGCATCGGGCTGCTGACCACGCTCGCCGATGGCGTGTACGAGCGGCACGACCGTCGCCTTGACCTCATCGCAAAACGCATCGAAGCTCTCGGTGGAAAGGCCGCGCTCGTACTGGTCGAGCCAAACATCGTATGGGTCGCGCTTGGGGTCCATGAGCTCGGCCTGATGCTTAAGCTGGCCGACGATTCTATCCACATAAGGCTCAAAGCTCGCCCAGTCATTGGCCGTCTTGGCCTTGTGCCACACGGCGTCGGCCTCGCAGGTGAGCCTGGTCCAGGCCTCGGCCTCCTCGGTGGGGATGACGCTCGCTTCGCGCTGGTCGCGGCCGAGCACGCGGATCTCGTCGAGCAGCTGCGGGTCGTCGATCTTGCCTCCGGCGACGGTCTCACGTGCCAGCGAGCGCACAAGTTCGACAGACTTTTCGCTGGTCAGGAGCTTATGATGCTCGCCGGCAAGGGTGCCCATGGCGTCGGCGCGCGCTGCGGCGCCGTTGGCGGGGGCAATGGTCGCGCCGTCAAACTCGGCAATCTTGAGCAGGTACTCGCGGGTCCACAGCTTGCCCTCGAGCTTGCGGAATTTTTTAACGGCCTTATCGACCTTCATGCCTTTGGGCGTCTTGCCTGCTACGGCTTCGACCTTCTTATCGTGTTTCTTTCCCATACCATATCCTTGATCTCGCGAGCCGAGCGCCACGGATGGGTGCACGGCCAGTTTGCACAGCTACCTGCCTTGTACCCAGCACGAACAAAACGGAACGCGGCGATACGCCCACACAATGTGGTATCCTGTAGCCCAATGCGTTGACGGAGAGGGTTTTGCCCGCCGCGTCGCCGGCAAGAGAGGGAAGGTCATGGGCTGTAAGCCTTCCTGCGGTGACAAGGGCCAAGCGTTCACTCCCGAGCAGCAACCTCAACGGGCGCGCGGCCAGTGGCGGCGATGTCCCCAGTAGGGAAGCCGTGAGCCTCGCGACAAGGGGCAAAGAGTGGGCGCGACGGGCCAGACATCCGTCGGGTCAAACAAGGTGGTACCGCGGAATTCAACCGTCCTTGGGCAATGCACATGCCCGAGGGCGGTTTTTTGTTACCGAACCGGGCCGCGTTTTCGCAACGTCAGACGGCGGCAGCCGCCTCGGCAAGCGAGGAGCGCGAGAGACGAAAGGGAAGACATGAGTCTGATTGATGATCTGGTCAAACTCGAGGAAGAGGCCAAGGAGCTCGTCGCAGGCGCCGACGACGCCGCCAAGCTCGAGGCTGCGCGCGTTGAGCTGCTCGGCCGCAAGGGCCGCATCACCGGCCTGATGCGCATGATGGGCAAGCTCGCCCCCGAGGATCGTCCCATGATGGGCAAGCGCGCCAACGAGATGCGCCAGCTGATCGAGGGCATGCTTGACGAGCGCACCACCGAGATGAAGGCCGCCGCCCTCAAGCACGCACTCGAGCACGAGGCCGTCGACATCACGCTGCCGGGCATCCGTCCGCAGATCGGTCACCAGCACCTGATCAAGCAGATCATCGAGGAGGCCGAGGACATCTTCTGCGGCATCGGCTACACCGTCGAGTCCGGCCCCATGGTCGACACCTCCTACTACAACTTCACTGCGCTCAATGCTCCCATGGATCACCCGAGCCGCTCGGCCCGCGATACCTTCTACGTGGTCGACAACAACCCCGGCAGCGTCGCGCACCCCGAGGCACACGCCCATGGCGAGTCCGACGTGCTGCTTCGCACCCAGACTTCGGGCGTGCAGATCCACACCATGGAGTCGCAAAAGCCGCCCATCTACATGATCTGCCCGGGCACCGTCTATCGTCCCGACACGGCCGACGCCTGCCACCTGCCGCAGTTCAACCAGATCGAGGGCCTGGTCGTCGACGAGGGCATCACCTTTGGCGACCTCAAGGGCACGCTCGACTACTTTGTTAAGTGCATGTTTGGCGAGGACCGCAAGACGCGTTACCGCCCGCACTTCTTCCCCTTCACCGAGCCGAGCTGCGAGGTGGACGTGAGCTGCCACGTCTGCGGCGGCAAGGGCTGCAACTTCTGCAAGCACAGCGGCTGGATCGAAATCCTGGGCTGCGGCATGGTCGACCCCAACGTCCTGATCAACTGCGGCATCGACCCCGAGAAGTACACCGGCTTCGCCTTTGGCATTGGCGCCGAGCGCGTCGCGGCCCTGCGCTACGACCTGCCGGACCTGCGCACGTTGATGACTGGCGATATGCGCTTCTTGAACCAATTTTAGGCTTGCCCAGGCACCCCATCTTGGCGTTCAAACCGTCGCTCGCGTACCTTTAGTACGCGTCGCTCCTCTTTCACGCCAACCTGGGGCACCTGGACAACCCTAAGGCGAACGTCTTCATTTGATATTCCTCCCTATGCGGAGATTAAGAACTAGGAGAGCTACATGCGCGTTTCTTACGACTGGCTCAAGACCATGATCGATATTCCGGAGGATCCCAAGACCCTTTCGGACGAATATATCCGTACCGGCACCGAGGTCGAGGCAATCGACACCGTGGGCGAGTCCTTCGACCACGTGGTGACCGCCAAGGTGCTCACCAAGACCCCGCACCCCGATAGCGACCACATGTATGTGTGCTCGGTCGATGTGGGCGACAAGAATCTCGACGCCGACGGCAACTCCGCTCCGCTGCAGATCGTCTGCGGCGCGCAGAACTTTGAGGCCGGCGACCACATCGTCACGGCCATGATCGGTGCTGTGCTTCCCGGCGACGTCAAGATCAAGAAGAGCAAGCTTCGCGGCGTCGTGTCCATGGGCATGAACTGCTCTGCGCGCGAGCTCGGCCTGGGCGGCGACCACTCCGGCATCATGATTCTGCCCGAGGATACGCCTTGCGGCATGCCGTTTGCCGAGTACGTGGGCTCGAGCGACACCGTGCTCGACTGCGAGATCACGCCCAACCGTCCCGACTGCCTGTCCATGATCGGCATGGCCCGCGAGACCGGTGCCATCTTCGACCGCGATTTCCACGTTGAGCTGCCCGCCATCAAGGCCGAGACCGGCCGCGCGACCGACGACGAGCTTTCGGTCGAGATTGCCGACGAAGGCCTGTGCGACCGCTACGTCGCCCGCATCGTGCGCAACGTGAAGGTCGGCCCCTCGCCTGACTGGATGGTCAAGCGCCTCAACGCCTTGGGCGTGCGTCCGCACAACAACATCGTCGACATCACCAACTACGTGATGATGCTTACCGGTCAGCCGCTGCACGCCTTTGACCTGGACACCTTTGCCGAGCGCGAGGGCAGGCGTTGCGTGGTGGTTCGCGCCGCCCAGCAGGATGAGAAGTTCACGACGCTCGACGGCGAGGAACGCACGCTTGACGCCGGCATGGGCCTTATCACCGACGGCGAGCGTCCCGTGGCGCTGGCCGGCGTCATGGGCGGCATGGATTCCGAGATCGAGGACGATACCGTCGATGTGATGGTCGAGAGCGCCTGCTTCAACGCCGGTCGCACCTCGCACACCAGCCGTGATCTGTCGCTGATCTCCGACGCCTCCATTCGCTTTGAGCGCCAGGTCGATGAGACCGGCTGCGTGGATGTCGCCAACGTTACCTGCGCGCTCATCGAGGAGATCGCCGGCGGCGAGGTCGCTCCCGGCTACGTCGACGTTTTCCCCGCGCCCAAAACCATCGACAGCATTAAGCTGCGCCTGGCCCGCGTGCATGCCATCTGCGGCGCCGACATCGAGCCCGACTTTATCGAGCGTTCGCTCACTCGCCTGGGCTGCACCGTCGAGCGCGACGGCGAGGACTTTATGGTCACTCCGCCGAGCTTCCGCCCCGACCTGCCGCGCGAGATCGATCTGATCGAGGAGGTCCTGCGCCTGTGGGGCATGGGCCGTGTGACGGCGACCATCCCGGCTGCCAAGAACCACATCGGCGGCCTGACCCGCGAGCAGAAGCTCACCCGCAAGGTCGGCGAGATCCTGCGCGCCTGTGGCCTCAACGAGACCACGACTTTTGGCTTTGCCGCCCCGGGCGACCTGGAGAAGATCGGTATGTCCACCGAGGGCCGCGGTTGCCCCGTGGTGCTCATGAACCCGCTGGTGGCCGAGCAGACCGAGATGCGCCGCTCGCTGCTGCCGGGCCTGCTGCAATCCGTGGCCTATAACGAGGCCCACGGCACGCCCAACGTGCATCTGTACGAGGTCGGCAGCCTGTTCCACGGTCGCGAGAACGCCAGCCTGCCCAAGGAGACCAAGTCCGTGGCGGGTGTGCTCTCGGGCCAGTGGAGCGAGCAGTCTTGGAGCATGAAGTACCGCAAGCTGCGCTTCTTCTTTGGTAAGGGCATTGTCGAGGAACTGCTCGCCCAGCTGCGCATCGAGAAGGTTCGCTTCCGTCCCGTCGAGGGCGAGGGCTACGCTTTCTTGCAGCCGGGTCGTGCGGCCGAGGTTCTGTCCGGCGGCACCGTGCTGGGCTGGGTCGGCGAGATTCACCCCAAGGCGCGCGAGGCGATGGGCATCGATGAGGTCGTCGTTGCCTTTGAGCTCGATCTGGACAAGCTGATCAAGGGTGCCCGCAACCAGGAGAACTACCGCGAGTTCTCGCAGTACCCGGCTGTTGAGCACGACCTTGCTATCGTGGTCGATAACTCCGTGACCTGCGAGGATCTTGAGCGCCGTATTACCAGCGCCGGCGGCAAGCTGCTCGAGGGCGTGCGCCTGTTCGACGTCTACCGTGATCCGGTCCGCGTGGGTGTGGGCAAGAAGTCCATGGCCTTTGCGCTTACGTATCGCTCCGACGACCACACGCTCACCAGCGAAGAGGTCGAGAAAGCGCACCAGAAGATCGTCACCAAGGTGTGCAAGGGCGTAAACGGCGAGGTCCGCGGCTAGGGCTTGCTCTGGGGGCGTAGGGCCTGATGGCGGTTGCTGTGGGCTCTGCGTGACCGCGGTGTTCGGAATAAGGCACCGTTGAGCCTGCATATATGACACGCGCATTACATAACGGCGTGCTGCTTTGTCGGCAGCGCGCCGTTTTGCTATGATAGCCCGCGGCGTGTTACGAATCTGACAATGCGTAACACTGACAAGGTGATTTAAGCGGCGTTGCAATTCTGTGCGCCGACAACCGGGAGGCGTACATGCACATTCCAGATAATTATCTGTCTCCGCAGACCGATGCTGTCATGGCGGTGGCAATGGTGCCCGTTTGGGTCCACTGCATCAAGAAGGTGCGCGCCACGCTCGATCGCGAGCACATGGCTTTCCTGGGCATCTGCGCCGCTTTTTCCTTCTTGCTCATGATGTTTAACGTTCCGCTGCCCGGCGGCACCACAGGCCACGCCGTCGGCGGCGCACTCATCGCGCTGCTGCTGGGCCCCGAGGCCGCGGCTATCGCTGTCTCGGTCGCGCTGGCGCTGCAGGCGCTGCTGTTTGGCGACGGCGGCATCCTGTCCTTTGGCGCCAACTGCTTTAACATGGCCTTCGTGCTGCCGTTTGTTGCCGCCATGGTATTCTGCGCGCTCAACAGCCGCCTGCACGACAAGAGCTGGGGCACCTCGGTTTCTGCCATCGTGAGCGGCTGGGTTGGCTTGTGCGTGGCTGCCCTGTGCGCTGCCATCGAGTTTGGCATTCAGCCGATGCTCTTCACCAACGCCTCGGGTGCTCCGCTGTACTGCCCCTTCCCGCTGTCTGTTTCCATTCCGGCCATGCTGATCCCGCATATGCTGGTAGCCGGTGTCGTCGAGGGCGTGGCGACGGCCGCAATCTACGGTTTCATTAAGAAGACGGCGCCGAGCGTTATCGTCGGGCCCGAGGCCGTCGACGGCCAGCTTGCTGCCGAGGGCGCTGCTGCCAAGAAGACCTCGCTGGTTCCCACGCTCATCCTGGTCGCTGTGCTCGTGGTGGCTACGCCGCTGGGTTTGCTTGCTACCGGTGACGCCTGGGGTGAGTGGAACGCCGAGGGCGCTGCAACTGCCGTCCA
>CABUWR010000006.1 GCA_902495265.1 uncultured Collinsella sp.
CGAAGACACGCAAAACCGCCTGAAGGCAGGCATTCCGCAAACGAGTGTCGACGATGCGCAGGACACCATTTCCAAGTACCGCCATCAGATTGACGAAGAGCAGACCCGTCAGGTGATTGACGCGCAAACGATTCGCGACAACACCAATCAGGAATCCACCTCCGAGTCAGATTCCGAGAAAACCGCCGAACAGTCAGCCGAGGCCGAGGCCTCCGATAAGAATTAGAAAGGGAGTGCCGCTTATGAGTCGCCGCAACACCGAACTGCTCTTGCTCATCGCCTCGGCGTTCCCCGTCATCCTGCTCTATGCGATGTACGTGCTCACCGCGGGTGCCACGATTTCCTTTGAGACGCTCGCCGTGCCGATCGGCCTGTTCGCCGCCTTCGCCGCGGCGCATATCGCCGTGCGCATCCTGGCGCCCGGCGCCGACCCCGCCATCCTGCCCATCGTCTTTGTGCTCTCGGGCATCGGCATCACATTCGTGACGCGCCTGGCCCCCGACCTCGCCATCTCGCAGCTCATCATCTTGTTTGTCTCGGTAGCGCTCATGGTGGGAACGCTCGCACTGGTCAAGAACCTCGACGTGGTCATGCGCTACAAGTACACCTTTGGCATTATCGGCATCATCCTGCTGATGCTGCCGATCTTTATCGGCACCACGATTTCGGGCTCCAAGCTGTGGATTCGCATCGCGGGCTTCACCATCCAGCCCGGCGAGTTCGCCAAGGTCTTCATCGTCCTGTTCCTGGCAGGCTATCTGGCCGAGAACCGCGAGCTGCTCTCCATCTCCAACCGCAAGATCCTGGGCCTCAAGATTCCGCGCTTCCGCCTGCTGCTGCCGCTGTTTGCCGTGTGGGGCGTGTGCCTGCTCATCGTCGTTTTCGAACGCGACCTGGGCTCGGCCGTCCTGTTCTACACCATCTTTTTGCTGATGCTCTATGTTGCCACGGGACGCTTTTCGTACGTCATCATCGGTCTTGCGCTGCTGGCCGTTGGAGCCGTGGGCGCCTACAAGTTCCTGTCTCACGTTCAGGTGCGTTTCCAGGTTTGGGTCGATCCGTTTAAGGACGCCCAGGGCCAGGGCTACCAGATCGTACAGTCACTTTACTCGCTGGCTGACGGCGGCCTGGTTGGCGTCGGCATTGGCAACGGCATGGCAAACAACATCCCCGTCGTCGAGTCCGACTTCATCTTCTCGGCCATCGGCGAGGAAATGGGCCTTTTGGGCGGCGGCGCCGTGCTCATCCTGTTTATGCTTTTTGCCGTGCGTGGCCTCACCACGGCAGCCCGCGCCAAGTCCGACCTTGCCGCCTTTAGCGCGACCGGCCTTACGGCGGCCATCAGCTTCCAGGCATTCTTAATCGTTGGCGGCGTAACCCGCCTGATCCCGCTGACCGGCGTCACCCTGCCCTTTATGAGCCAGGGCGGCTCCTCGCTGCTGGCGAGCTTTATCATCGTCGCGCTGCTGCTGCGCGCCGGCGACGAGGCAACCGGACGCGAAGCCGAGCTCACCGGCACCGGCACCATGGCCGCCATCACCGATGACCAGGTCGCATCCGCCGCTGCCCCGACCGGTACGCGTTTTGCCAACGCGCCTTCCTACAGCCACGGCAACCACTCCGCGAGCTCTCGCATGCGTCGTCGCCTGCTCGACACGCCTGAGTCCGGCGTGCTCGGCCGCGTGGCGCTTGCCAACCGTCTGACTCGTGCCGTGTTTGCCTTTACGGCGCTGTTCGCCATCCTTATCGGCAACCTCACCTATGTCCAGGTCATCAAGGCGAAGGACTACCAGGACATGCCGACCAACAACCACACCATCGCCCGCTCCAAGTACATCCAGCGTGGCTCCATCATCACGTCCGACGGCTTGACACTAGCCGAGTCGCTGCAGCAGGAGGACGGCACCTACGCCCGCTCCTACCCCAACGGCAACATGGCCGCGCACGTGGTGGGCTACGTGAGCCAGCAATACGGCACCGCCGGCATTGAGAGCGTCATGAACGATACGCTCACCGGCTCCAAGGATTACTCCAGCTGGAACAACGCCATCGCGTCGCTCGCGGGACAGACACAGCCGGGCAATACTGCCAAGCTCACCATCGACTCGCGCATCCAGACGGCTGCCGAGCAGGCGCTCAAGGGCTTTAAGGGCGCTGTGGTGGTCATGGATCCGCGTACCGGTGCGGTCCTTGCGTGCGCGAGCTCGCCCACCTACGACAACACCAACATCGATGCCCTGATGCAGTCGGGCGGCGGCGAGGACGGCTCGATGTACGACCGCGCCATGGACGCGCTCTACACCCCGGGCTCGACCTTTAAGGTCGTCACGCTCTCCGCGGCACTCGAAACCGGCACCGCCAGCCTTACCAGCACGTACCAGGCGCCCGCCTCCATGGACATCGGCAACGCGCCGGTCACCAACTATGCCAACGAGAGCTACGGCACCATCAGCCTGCAGCAGGCCTTCGCCGTATCGTCCAACGTCGTCTTTGGCCAGGTGGCCAACGAGGTCGGCGCCAACTCGCTGGTACAGTTTGCCAACGCCTTTGGCTATGGGCAAAAGCTGGGTCAGGACCTTACCGCCGCGGCCTCCATCATGGCCGACCCGTCGCTTATGACCGAGTGGGAGACCGCTTGGGCAGGCGCCGGCCAACCCGTCGGCATGGACCACACGCCTGGCCCGCAGACCACCGTCATGCAGAATTGCGTGATCGCTGCCGCTATCGCCAACAGCGGCGTGGTCATGGACCCGTTCTTTGTGTCCCAGATACTCGCCCCGGACGGAACCGTGGTTAAGACCACGCAGTCCCGCTCGCTGGGCCAGGCTGTCAGCTCCACCACGGCCGACCAGGTCAAGCAGGCCATGCTCGCCGTCGTCCAGTCCGGTACCGGCACCGATGCCCAGATTCCGGGCGTCAAGGTTGCCGGCAAGACCGGTTCGGCCGAGACCGGCGGCACCAACGTCAACTCTATGTTTGTTGGCTTTGCACCTTACGATTCACCCACGGTTGCCATCTCGGTGGCCCTTGAGGATTACGACAAACACGACGTCAAGGCGGCCAAGATTGCCGGCATCGTCCTGACCGCGGCGCTCGCCGCACAGGGAGCGTGATGCCCGTGATCAAAGCGGATACTTGGGGCACGCCGCGGCCGATGAGCTAGCGGCAACGCGCCACACGGCCCCAGCGGCCACACATTTGGTACTACACACATCGTTGAGCGAATAGTTATGTTAGGAGCAGGAATGGAACAGAGGGTCCTCGGGGGAAGATACCTCCTCAAGGATAAGGTGGGAACAGGCGGTATGGCGACCGTCTTCCGTGCACAGGATCAGGTCCTCGACCGCACGGTTGCCGTCAAGATCATGCTGCCGCAGTATGCCGGCGACGCCACCTTCGCCGCCCGCTTTAAGCAGGAGGCCCAGGCAGCTGCCGGCCTGTCCTCCCCCTATATCGTGGGCGTCTACGACTGGGGCAAGGACGGCGACACCTATTACATCGTCATGGAGTACCTGCGCGGTACCGACCTTAAGAGCGGCATCAAGAGCCACGGCGCCCTCGACCCCAAGAAGGTCGCGCAGATCGGCTCGCAGATCAGCTCCGCGCTTTCGGTCGCACACAAGCACGAGATCATCCACCGCGACATTAAGCCGCAAAACATCATGGTGCTGCCCGACGGCAACATCAAGGTAATGGATTTTGGCATCGCACGCGCTAAGAACAGCCACCTCACGCAGGATAACAACGTTCTTGGCACCGCCCACTATGTAAGCCCCGAGCAGACCCGCGGCCAGGACCTCGGCCCCACCTCGGATATCTACTCGCTGGGTGTCGTCATGTACGAGTGCGCCACCGGTCGCGTACCTTTTGACGGCGACGACGCTATCTCGGTCGCGCTCAAGCAGGTCAACGAGCTCCCCATCCCGCCGAGCCAGATCAACTCCGGTGTCGACGCCGACCTTGAGCGCATCATCCTCAAGTGCATGGAGAAGGACCCGGCAAACCGCTTCCAGACGGCCGACGAGCTGCGCCAGGTGCTCAACAGCTACCTGTCCGGCCGTGCCGTCAACGTCTCGGAGCCCACGCGCATCATCGGTGCCGCCGGCGACCTGGGTGCCACCAAGACCCGCGAGCTTTCCGACTCAACGCGCGCTATGGTTCGTCCCGTCTCGGGCGTGAGCGGTCAGAACACCGCCCGTAGCGCTGTCTCGGGCTCCACGGGCTCCTACGAGGTCGAGAAGCCTAAGTCCAACAAGAACAAGATTATCGCCGCCGTGATTGCCGCCGTCGCCGTGATCGGCGTTGTAGTGGCCTTTGCCACGGGCATGTTCAGTGGCGAACAGGTCACGGTGCCCGACGTGCTGGGCAAGGACCAGGAAACCGCTATTGAGCTGATCAAGGAAGCCGGCCTTGAGGTTGGCACCGTCGACCAGAGCTACAACGACGATGTCGACGAGGGAAAGGTCGCCGAGCAGACCCCCAACGGCAACACCAAGAAGGCCAAGGGCACGAGGGTGAACCTGGTAGTCTCCAAGGGCCCTAAGCCCTCCGAGAAGGTTGAGGTTCCGCAGCTCGTCGGCCTGACCAAGGACCAGGCCGAGGCCGCACTGGCAAGCGTGGGCCTGAAGGGCAGCGCTTCGGAGGAAGCCAATGAGGCCGAAGAAGGCCAGGTCTTTGAGCAGAGCACTGTTGCCGGCAAGGAGGTCGAGAAGGGCACGACCATCTCGTACAAGGTCTCCAGCGGCCCGGACACCACCTCGGTGCCCGATCTGACCGACATGACCGAGGCCCAGGCGCGCAACGCTCTCGACATGGCTGGCTTTGGCGTCGACGTGAGCTACCAGGAAAACGACTCGGTTACCGAGGGCACCGTAATTAGCTGGAACCCCAGCGGCAAGCAGAAGCCCGGTGCCACGATCACCGTCGTCATCGCCAAGAAGTCCGGCAAGGCCAGCGTCCCGGGCAACCTGTACGGCAAGAGCATCTCCGCCGCCGTCACCGCGCTCAACAACGCCGGGTTCTACAACATCGCATTCTGCGATCAGAACGGCAACCCCGTGAGTGGCAACGAGAATGCCACCGTTACGGGCGTCTCCCCCACCGGCAAGCAGTCCACCGACAGCACGATTACGCTGACGGTTTCTATCTCCGGCTCCGGCGACGACTCCGAGTCTAGCAACTAACGTCAATCGCTTGTTGCTCCGAGCGGTTTAGACCGCAAACACATTCGCTCAGAAGCGCCCGCTTGCTCCCCCAGCAAGCGGGCGCTTTGCGTGTCTCAGTAGACATCTGGTGATTTGATTTGGAAAATGTGGACGGACCCGCAGCCGGACGGGTAGAATGTTTCTAGAAAACGACGCATCCCGCGTAAGTGTTAAGGAGCGCGGGCGGCCTAGTTTTCTAACGTGTTAAACGGCCGGGCTGCAACCCCGGCCGTTTTTATTCGCGCTTGCGGCGCAAATGCCGAGAACCGTCCGCACCGCGCGTGCGCCTACGGACCTTAAACCGAACCTCATACGAATCAAGAAACGCAATGATGAACGTGCCGACCGTCGCAAGGGCGGCGAGCGCGTTAAGGAATTTCAGCAATTGGGGACCTCCGATCAAGTCTTCGGCCGCCCGCGCACGGGATGCGTCGCACACACGATTCTAACCGATGCAGCCCTGATGATGCGGGCGACGGGAAGGGTGGCGCGAGCGGAGCTAGACGAAATGCGACCCATATTGGTGACGCGGGCGTCGACGGCCCGAATCCGGCCCTTAGACCAGAAGAGCCCGGCACCATAGCGGTACCGGGCTCGGTCAATCTCTGGTGCCCCCGGGCGGATTCGAAAACTCCCCCCGCGGGAAAATTGGTGACGCGGGTGCCGACGGTCCGAATCCTGCCCTTAGACCAGAAGAGCCCGGCACCGTGGTGGTACCGGGCTCGGCAAATCTCTGGTGCCCCCGGGCGGATTCGAACCGTCGACACCCGCTTTAGGAGAGCGGTGCTCTATCCCCTGAGCTACGGAGGCATGCTGTACTAGTGTAGCAGATTTACGCCGCTACCATGCAGCGCATAGCCACTCTTCGAGGTAGTCATTGGGGACGTTCTTTAATGACTAGTCGTTTAAAAACGTCCCCAATGACTAGTTACCTTTGTGGAAGAGGCTTTTGATGACGGAGGGGATGCTCTTGGCGCCCTTGGCCGTCACATCGATAAAGTCGGGCGAACGCACGAGCTTATTCTCGTCGACGTACTTGCGGACCGCACGAAGCGTCTCTTTGTCGTCGCGCGTCGAAAACGTAAAATGACCGTTGTCCTTGGTGAAGATGGCAAAACGCGTGATCTTCTTGGTGCCGCGCAAAACCTCGGCGGCAATATAGTCGACCTCGTCCCACGGGATTTGAATATAATCCTCGGGATTGCGCTCGTTATAGTACTCAAACGCCTTATTGCCCACCATCACGTTACCGTGGCTGGTAAGCCCCATCAGGCAGGTTGCCGGCGTTGCCAGATCGACCGTGCTGTTCTGAGATTGCGCCATACGCGCCTCGCCCTCCAATAAAAACAATCGGACCGCATCCAGTGTACCCACCGGGTGCGGTCCGTTTCAATGGCTCAAAAGCCCTTGCCTAGCAATTCTCGGTCTTAAGCCGAAACGTGCTTACATGAAGCCGCAGAAGCGACCGATGATGCCGACGGCGAAGAGAGCCAGGATGATGACGATCGGGCTGACCTTCTTCTTGAGGAGCTTGCAGACCAGCAGGGTCAGGCACACGGCGGCAAGGCCGGGGATGAGCTGATCGAGGTTGGCCTGAAGCGTGGTGACCTTCATCTGATCAAGGGCGGTAGCACCGACGGAGTTGTACATCGTCAGCGCTTCCTTGATACCCTCGGAACCGGAGGGCAGGCTAGCCCAGTCGATAAAGGCGCCAGCAGACTGCTTGACCGTGGAGACGATCGGGGTGAAGGAAATGGACACCCAGCGCTCGACCAGGGCGCCGATGATGAACATACCCAGGATGGAAGCGCCCTCGGTGACCTTGCCCATCAGACCACCGGAGAGGTCCTTGGCGATGGAGGAGCCGACCTTGTAGCCAAACTCCTGCGTGTACCACAGGAAAGCGTAACGGATGATGTTCCACGCGAAGAAGAACAGCAGCGGACCGACGATGCTGCCGGACAGGGCCAGGGAAGCGCCCAGAGCGCCCAGAATCGGGCGAAGGGTGAACCAGAAGACGGGGTCACCGACGCCGGCGAGCGGGCCCATCATACCGACCTTGACGCCCTGGATGGCGACGTCATCGATCGGAGCACCGTTGGCGCGCTCCTCCTCGAGGGCGAGGGTAACGCCAATGACGGGGGCGGAAACATAGGGGTGGGTGTTATAGAACTCCAGGTGGCGCTTAAGAGCGGCAATCTGGTCATCCTTGCTGGTGTAGAGCTTCTTGATCGCAGGGATCATTGCGAAGCACCAGCCGCCGTTCTGCATACGCTCGTAGTTCCACGAGCCCTGAAGGAACTGATGACGGAAGCAAACCTTCTTGCGGTCAGCCTTGGTGAGCTGAATCTTGTTCTCTGCCATATGTATCACTCCCCTCCTACTCGTAATCGTTCAGAATGTCGCCGAGCGGGTCGCCGGAGCCACCGCCCATGCCGCCACCCTGCTTGGCCAGATCCTTAAGGCCAAGGTAGATGAGGGCAAGGGAGATGCCGATGAGACCAAGGGCGATCAGCGTGAGCTGAGGGATGGCAGCAAGGACAAAGCCGAGGATGAAGAACGGCCAGGTCTCCTTGGTGGCCATCATGTTGATGACCATGGCGTAACCGACGGAAGCGACCATGCCGCCGCCGACAGCCATGCCGCCGGACAGCCAGTCGGGCATAGCGTTAAGCGCGTTGGTAACGGCCTCGGCCGGGATGACGCACAGAAGCACTGCCGGGATGGCGATACGAAGGCCCTGCATGAGGATGGCAGCATACTGCCAGCGCTCGATGCCGGAGAAGTCGCCCTTCTCGGCGCAACCGTCCATGGCGTGAGCGATAGCGGTAGCAATGGTACGGCAAATCATGGTCAGGAACAGACCAGCGACCGACAGCGGGACGGCGACGGCGATAGCGGTGGTAACGGCCTTGGCCGAATCGGTGGCGCCACCGTTGAGGGCGAGCACCATGATGATCGAAGAAGCGACCGAGGCCAGAGCGGCGTCAGGCGCGACAGCGGCGCCAACGTTAGCCCAGCCAAGGGCCATCATCTGGAGCGAACCGCCCAGGAGGATGCCCTCCTGAAGGTGACCGGTTACGAGACCGATAAGCGTGCATGCCACGAGCGGCTGATGGAACTGGAACTCATCCAGAATGCCTTCCATACCGGCAAGCAACGCGACAATCGCAACAAGCAGAATAGTGATTGCAGACATGTATCGGACCCTCCTTTACTATGCTTGAGCGGCCAGTTCGGCCTTAGCTTTCTTCAACATGGCGTCGAGATCCTCGGAGGAATCCGAAGGAACCTTGCGGACCTCGAACTTGACGCCCTTGGCCTTGAGGGCCTCGAGAGTCTTGACGTCATCCTCGCCCATAGCGACGGCGTTGGTGACGACGACCTTGCCCTTGGAGTGAGCCATGGAACCGATGTTGACTTCCTTGATGTCGACGCCGGCCTCGATGGCCTTGAGCAGATCCTGCGGGTTCTCGAAGAGCAGCATGGCCTTGGTATCACCAAAGCGCGTGTCCTTGACGACCTCGGCCATCTTCTTGATGGGCACGACGTTGGCATGGACTCCCGGAGGGGCAGCCTGCTCGATCATGGTCTTGCGGAGCTCGTCGTGAGCAACGCCGTCGGAAACCACGATGATGCGGTTGGGGTTGATCTGCTTGGTCCACGTGGTGGCCACCTGACCATGCAGCAGACGGGTGT
This sequence comes from uncultured Collinsella sp., assembly GCA_902495265.1. Lineage (GTDB taxonomy): Bacteria > Actinomycetota > Coriobacteriia > Coriobacteriales > Coriobacteriaceae > Collinsella. The sequence continues at coordinate 8,904 of CABUWR010000006.1, forward strand.
CGATACGGACGTGGGCAATCTTGATGTGCCCGTCGCCGATGACCGTTCCCGGAGGGATGGCGCCTGCAGGAGCAGCGGCGGCCGCAGCCGGCTTCTTCTCCTCGGGCTCCAGAGACTCGGGCTTGACGCGCACGCCAGCCTTAGCCTCAGTCACGAGATGTTTTGCGATCGCATGTGCAGTGTTCTTTGCGTCAAAGCGCTGCGAATATGCCTCGATGAGCATAGGCAGGTTGACACCGGTGACGATAGCCCAGGAATCGTGGCCCTCGATGAGCCCGCTGATCTGGTTGAACGGCGTGCCGCCCCACAGATCAACGAGGAAGAGCACCTGCTCCTGGTCTTCGAAGGAAGCGATTGCTTCCTCGACCTTGGCACGGAAGTCGTCGGGGCCCATGCTCGGCTCGAGCGAGACCACGGCAACAGACGGCTGATCGCCAAAGACCATCGAGCCCGTCTGCTTGATTCCAGCTGCCAAGTCCCCGTGGCTAGCAAGAACAATACTTACCATCACATAACCTCCTTTTTGTCTACGTATTTCCTACACGACATTAAGGAAGTATACCTGTTTGGTTTGTGGAATTATAGCTAAATTCGCAAAAGGTTGCATTATTTGTTTAAACGTCTAGGTTTGTTACAAGTTGATTACGTTGCTGGTTTTTCACTCATTACCCGCCAAGGCGCCGCTCATCAAGCCGTGCATTTTACAGATACAAGCAGGCTGTTCATTAATATCGATTTTAGGCAAGCGCGAATGCGCTTGTACTGCCGCTATTTTGTTTAAACAGACATAACTTGACTATTAGCGTGACTTATGCTCTAGCGCAAGTAGTCATTGGGGACGTTCTTAAACGACTAGTCGTTGGGGACGTTCTTGTTTGACTAGTCGTTTAAGAACGTCCCCAACGACTAAGGGCTAGACAATGTGGAGGGGGTTGGCGGCGTCGACGGCGTCGGGAGCGTCGGAAGGACCGTCGGGAGCAGCGTCTGCCGGGTCCTCGTCGGGGGTCTCGATCTGCTTGATCATGACCTCCTGGCCCTGCAGCAGGTATGTCTCGCCGCTACCGCAATGGGGGCAGGTCTTGCCGTGCTCGACTGTCGAATAGTCGCGGCCGCACGCCTCGCAATGTGTCACGGCCTCGACGGGCTCCACAATAAGCTCCGCACCCTCGGTGATGGACTTTTTATCTGCCGCCCAGCGCCAAGCGTCGAGCAGCAAGTCGGGAACGACGCCCGAGACCTCACCCAGCAGCAGCGTAACGCTCGAGACGCGACGCACGCCATTGGCACGCGCCACGTTCTCAACATCGCGGATAATGTGGTAAACGATTCCGAGCTCGTGCACTTTTTCCTCCGCCGTTCCCGTTATGACTACTTACTTGCGACCGAACTTAATCTTGATGGCGCGCTTGAGTGCATACTTGCCGAGGCTGGGGAGCTTTTGCTCGTATTTGACCATCGTTGAGCACTCGGGGCGGTCGCGATCCAGATGGATGGCGTCGAACGCGCACTTGGTGGTGCACAGGCCGCAGCCGATGCACTTGTTGGGGTCGACGATCGAGGCACCGCAACCCAAGCAGCGGGCGGTCTCGGCGCGCACCTGCTCTTCGGTAAAGGTCTCGACGTACTCGCTAAACGGCGCGGCCTTCTCGCGCTCGCGGTCCACGTGGGCAACCTCGCGGCTCGCGTTGTCGTAGCTCTCGATCACGACATCGTCGCGGTCGAGCGCGGTGTAGCGGCGCTGGTTGCGGCCGATGGTGAGCGTGGAGCCCGGCTGCACAAAGCGATGGATGGACACGGCGGCCTCGTGGCCGGCGGCGATGGCATCGATGGCAAAGCTCGGACCGGTGTAGACGTCGCCTCCCACAAAGATGTCGGGCTCAGCGGTCTGATAGGTCTGGGGATCGGCAAGGGCACCCTGGCCGCGGCCAAGCTCCACCTTGGAGCCAGCCAGCAGGTCGCCCCACACAATGGACTGGCCAATCGACATGACGACGCGGTCGGCATCGACACGGCGCAGATCGTTCTCGTCGTACTCGGGCGCAAAACGGCCCTCGTCGTCAAAGACACGCGTGCAGCGCTTGAAGGTGATACCGCACACACGGCCGGTCTCGTCCAGATGGACCTCCTTGGGGCCCCAGCCGCAGCTGATGTGCGCGCCGTCCTCAACGGCCTCGCGACGTTCTTCCTCGCTGGCGGGCATCTGGGCCTCGCTCTCCAGGCAGAACATCTCAACGTGCTCGGAACCCAGACGGCAGGCGTTGCGGGCCACGTCGATGGCCACGTTGCCGCCGCCCACCACGATGGTGCGGCCGGGCAGTGCATCGATCTTGCCGCTGTTGACCTCGCGCAAGAAGTCGACGGCCACGGTCACATCCTCGGCATCCTCGCCCGGAATACCGGCGAGGCGGCCGCCCTGGCAGCCAATAGCCACGTAGAAGGCCTTAAAGCCCTGCGCGCGCAGCTCGTCGAGCGTCACATCGCGCCCGACCTCCACGCCATAGCGGAACTCGGCACCCATCAGGCGAATGATCTCGACCTCGGCCTCGATAACATCCTTCTCCAGCTTAAAGCTGGGAATACCGTAGGTGAGCATGCCGCCCGGGCGCTCGTTCTTCTCGAATACGACGGGCTTGTAGCCCTTCTCGGCCAGGTAGAAAGCGCAGGACAGGCCGGCCGGACCGGCACCGATGATGGCGATCTTCTGGTCGAAGCCGCCGGCACGCGTCGGGGTCACCACAGGTGGGACATAGCGGGTCGCGGCGTCCAGATCGCGCTGGGCGATAAACTTCTTGACCTCGTCGATAGCCACGGCGGCGTCCACACGGCCGCGGGTGCAGGCATCCTCACAGCGGCGGTTGCACACACGGCCGCAGATAGCGGGCAGCGGGTTCTCGCGCTTAATGAGTGCTAGGGCCTCGTCATAGCGACCCTGAGCCGCGAGCTTCAAATAGCCCTGAACGGCGACATGCGCGGGGCAGGCCGTCTTGCAGGGAGCGGTGCCGGACTCATGCGTCTCGATGCGGTTGTCGTTGCGGTAGTTGGGCGACCACTTGGTGTGATCCCATTTGGTGGCGTCGGGCAGCTCCTGGCGCGGATACTCGGGCACCTGTCCGCCCGCCTTTTTGCTGCAGAGCTTTTGGCCCAGCTTAGCGGCACCGGCCGGACACACCTCAACGCAGCGACCGCAGGCCACGCACTTGTCCTTCTCGACCTTGGCGACATAGGCCGAGCGCGACAGGTTGGGCGTGTTGAACAGCTGCGAGGTGCGCAGGGCGTAGCACACGTTGACGTTGCAGTTGCAGATGGCGAAGATCTTGTTCTCGCCGTCAATGTTGGTGATCTGGTGCACAAAGCCGTTGTCCTCGGCCTGGCGCAGAATGTCGTAGACCTCGTCGCGCGTCACGTAATGGCCGCGATCGGTCTCGACCACGTAGTCGGCCATATCGCCCACGGCGATGCACCAATCAGCCGGGTCGTCGGCGCAGCCTTCACCCATCACGCGACGGCTCGCGCGGCAGCTGCAGGTGCTGGCGGCATACTTACCCTCGTATTTGTCGAGCCAGTGCTCAATATGCTCAATAGGCACCGAGGTGCTCGCGGCGTCAATGGCCTTCTCGACCGGAATGACGTGCATGCCGATACCGGCGCCTCCGGGCGGCACCATCGGCGTGGCCTTGGACAGCGGTCCCTTGGACGCCTGTTCAAAGAACTTGGCATAGACCGGATGCTCCTCGAGCTGGCCCACGCGCATGTTGAGGAACTCGGCGGAACCCGGCACCAGCATGGGCAGCACCCACTGCTTGGCGCGCTCGGGGTTTTCCCAGTTGTACTCGAGCAGACCCGTGTAGCTCATGTCGTCGAGCATCTTCTCGATATCGGCCTCGGGCATGCCGGTGAGCTTGACCATCTCGGGCAGCGTATAGGGACGGCGCATCTTCATCTTGCAGAGCACTTCGGCCTGCTCGTCAGTTGCGGCCTCGGCAAACGACCAGTACTCGTAGCCCAGCAGCTCGTCGCGATGCAGCAGGCGGTTGGTGCAGTGCTCGCACAGCTTGACGATGGCCTCGCGCGGATGCTCCGGCAGCGGCGGTACGAACTCCGAGCCGATGTCGGGCTCGGTGTAGCTAATTCCCGGTCCGTTGAGAATCATGGTTGTCCCTTCTCTTGCCACAGCCCGGCGAGACCGCAGCACCCCTCTTTTTTGCAGGCCGGGCATGCCCCCATGCCGTTCACCCGCCATTAGTTGACATTGTGTCAAAAATAGTATTGACGAACCGTCAACAATATTCAAGACTGTTAGGCGAACGGTCAGGCAAAAGAGGATGAAAGGCGGCAAAACATGGGCAACAACACAGCAGATACCTCTGTAGTCGATGCCGTCCCCGCATCCGATAGCGCGGCAAAGCGCTTGACGGGCGACGAACGCCGTCGCGAGATCCTCGATGCCGTGCGCACCGTGAGCTCTGAGCTGGGCGTGTCGCATCTATCCGTCTCGGCCGTGACCAAGCGAGCCGGCTGCACGCGCTCGCTGTTCTACCACTACTTCGCTGACATGGACGCCGCTGTCACCGCTGTTATGGACGAGGCAATTGACGGTTTTATCTCCGAACTCGAGCAGTGGAACGCCGACCGCACCGTCGGTGATATCGAGGGCGCGCTCGACACCGTCGCCCCGCTCTTTAAGCGCCTGGTCGCCAGCGGCCACGAGCTGCCGAGTACGCTCACCTCCAGCAGCGGCGCGCTCTACGGCGGCTTTCTGCACAACGTGGTCCAACGCGTGGCGCAGTATATCTGCGACACCACCGTGGTGGATTTTGTCGCCCATCACGAGCTGCGCATCGACCATGTCTACGAAACGTTCTACACCCTCATCATGGGTCTTTTGATGTATATCCGCACGCACCCCGATGTGCCCGACGAGACGGTCAAGGAAATCATCGCCTCGACGCTCCACATCGAGGGCTACACCGCCAAGTATCCGGAGCGCAAGCCCCAGAACTGACGACATTTGGCCAAACTGCTCGCGATCAGAAGAGGGGCCGCGGGCGTGTGAAAGGAGAGCAGCATGCTGTTCGATGTTTGGGGTAGCGATACCCTTATCCACTGGGCCGGCTGGGCCATGGTCTTTATTGGCCTGATCGTGCTCAACGAGGTCGGCCGCCGCACCAAGCTGGGCGCGGCAATCATCTTTGGCGTGGCTCCGCTGGCCATGACCATCTACTGCGTCGCCATCGCCATCGGCGTCTCACAGGGCGCCGAGTGGGCGCTCACCAACCCCACCCATGTGTACCAGAACAGCTGGTTCCACTACGCCAAGGTGTACGCGGCGCTGGCCGGTTGCTGGGGCTTCATTGCCATTAAGTACCAGTGGGGCAAGATCGGCAAGGCGCATTGGTTCCGCGCGTGGCCGTTTGTGATCGTCGCCATCAACATCATGATCGCCGTCGTGTCCGACTTCGAGAGCGCCTATCACTTCTTTGTCCTGGGCGAGTCCACCTGGGTCACCTCCGAGGGTGCCACGCAGCTTGCCGGCTGGAACAACGTGTTCAACGGCATCGCGGGCATCATCAACATCTTCTGCATGACCGGTTGGTGGAGCGTCTACGCCTCCGAGGATCAGACCGACATGCTGTGGCCCGACATGACCTGGGTCTACATCATCGCCTACGATATCTGGAACTTCTGCTACACCTACAACTGCCTGCCCACCCACTCCTGGTTCTGCGGCTTTGCGCTGCTGCTGGCGCCCACCGTCGCCGCCTTTATCTGGAACAAGGGCGGCTGGATCCAGAACCGCGCCTTTACGCTGGCCATTTGGTGCATGTTTGCTCAGGTGTTCCCGTACTTCCAAGAGGAGTCCATCTTTGTGACCCACTCCACGCTCGACCCCGGCGCCGCTACCGCGGTCTCGGTCGCCGCGCTGGTCGCCAACGTCGCCGCGATCATCTACATCGCCTACCGTGCCAAGAAGCTCGGCCGCAACCCCTACAAGCAGGATGTCTTTGAGGGCACCAGCGATTGGGAGAAGGCCACTGCCCGCCGCGCCAAGGTTGATTACGCGCACGCCGAGTAACGCGCTGGTCGCTGTTGGCACTTGGGCATAGGCCCGCCCGCCAGGCTTTTCAATCCAATGTCTCGCAGAGCCCCCGGAAAGCGTTTCGCTCGCTTTCCGGGGGCTTTTTTCATCCCGCTTGCATTCAAAAACACGCGCATATATAAAATCGGATTTCAAATCCTGCGGCGGCCCTATAGGGTCCCGTTTTTGGGTACAGTGTTGTCCCGATATTGAGCTTGGGGGATATATGAAAGATGAGACGATGGGCCAAGAGGATGCGGCCCAAGATGCAGAAGCGTGTGCCGAGGCCCTGGAGAGCCTAGACCAGATCGCGCTGGCCGAGATTGCGTTTGACGATTCGAACGTTGATGTGCAGGATGAGCCGGAAATCGAGGTGCAGCCCGATGATCGGGATGCAAAAGACGATGGCGCCGCGCCCACCGAAGACGAGGCGGGGCACGAGGAATCCGAATGCGAGGCCGACG
>CABUWR010000007.1 GCA_902495265.1 uncultured Collinsella sp.
CCGCGGCGATCCGCACGATCTTATCGCCATCCATGGCAAGATCGGCGCGGCGAAGCCCCTGGGGCGTCACGAGCGCGCCGTTTTTTATGATGATCATAATTGCTCCTTATTGATTGATGCAGTTGGCCACGCGATCAAAATACGAGCAGGCGGCGATATGCTCCGCTATGCGTCGCTGTCCCTTGGCGGTGTCGACGTCCCACAGCTCGTAGGCACGCGCCTCGACCAGCACCACATCGGTACGGCCTTCGAGGATCGAACCGCCGCCGTCCTTGCCCTCAAGACACATAAGTGCATCGAACAGTTCCGCCGGAAAGAGCACTGGGCTCGAAGGCTCACCGTTGCACGCAAGACGTACCGGACGCTTGCGGCCACGCTCGTCAAATGCACGAACCATAGCCTCAAAAGAATCCGCACTCACGAGCGGCTGGTCGCCCGGCAAAAAGAGACAACCTTTCCAGTTGCGTTCGACTCCCCACGAAAGGCCCGCACGGACGCTTTCGCTGCGCAGCTCGCCATCGTGCAGCACGCACGAACAATGCTTGTCCTCGCAAATCTGGGCGACCTCGGGCCAACGCGTCGAAACCACGACGTCAAAGCCCCGGGGAACCGAATCGATGGTCCGGGCAATCAGCGGCTCGCCATAGATATCGGCGAGCATCTTGTTGGAGCCAAATCGCTTGCCCTCGCCCGAGGCCATAATCACGCAACCGAGTTTCATCTCCGCAAACCTCCCCTGGCTGCCTTGGACACCATAGTTGCTATACCCACCATACCAAGCTCGCACTCCGTCGGAACAGGTATGCGCTCGTTTTCCAGCGAACGCCCCTTGGCTCTCCATAGCACAAAGGAGGGCACCCCGCGACGCAGGGCACCCTCCTCAATGGTGCAGATATGCCTACTCAGCGTCGCCGGTAAACGTGGTACCGGTCTTGCCGGCAAGGCCATCGCGCGCCTTCTCGAGCAGCGTGATGAGCGCCGTGCGGCCCGGCTTGCTCTCGGCAAATGTCGAGGCTGCCTGGACCTTGGGCAGCATGGAGCCGCGACCGAACTCGTTGGCCTCGGACAGACGCTTTACGTCAGCCGCGGTCAGCGTGTCGAGCCACTGCTCGTGGTCGGTGCCAAAGCCAATGGCAACCTTCTCAACGGCCGTCAGGATGATCAGGGCATCGGCGTCGAGCTGCTCGGCGAGCTTCTCGGCCGCAAAGTCCTTATCGATGACGGCGGCAGCGCCCTTAAGGTGGTTGCCCTGGGACTTGGTGACGGGAATGCCGCCACCGCCGCAGGAGATCACCACATGGTTGGACTCGACGAGCGACTTAATGGTGTCGAGCTCGACGATGTTCACGGGCTTGGGCGAGGCAACCACGCGACGGAAGCCCTGCTTCTCGTCGTGGATGAACTGATAGCCGCGATCGGCCTCCAGCTCCTTGGCCTCGGCCTCGCTCATCCACGGACCGATCGGCTTGACCGGGTCGGCAAAGGCCGGGTCGTCTGCCGCAACCTCGACCTGGGTGAGCACGGTGGCGACACCCTTGTCGATATTGCGGTCGAGCATTTCCTCGCGCAGCGCATTTTGCAGGTCATAGCCAATGTAGCCCTGGCTCATGGCGCCGCAAACGGACAAGGGGCAGGGAACGTACTTCTGAGGATTAGAGCGCGTGAGCTCGGCCATCGCGTTGGCGATCATGCCCACCTGGGGACCGTTGCCGTGCACGACGACGACCTCGTTGCCTTCCTCGATCAGGTCGACAATGGCCTTGGAAGTCGTCTTGACGGCCTCCATCTGCTCGGGAAGGTTGGCGCCGAGGGCGTTTCCGCCCAAGGCGACAACAATACGCTTAGCCATTTCTCAGCCCAGCTTTAGGCCTGGAACCAACGGGCGGTGTTGCGCTCGTCGAGGGCCTTGAGGGCAGCAGCGGGATCGGCAACCTTCTGCAGGAACATCATGGCTGCGATGGCGTACGGCTTGTAGCTGGCCTCCTTGTACATGCCCACGCGGTGCATGTCGAAGACGTCGGCGTTGACCTCGCCGTGCTCGCAGGAGACACCGGAGATGTCGGCGGGCAGCGGGTGCATAAAGATGGTGTCCTGGCCGTTGGCAGTCTTCTCCATGAGCTCGGTCGTGGAGCACCAGTCCTGATGGGTGGCGTTCTGGGCGAGCAGCTCCTTCTCGAGCGCTGCGATGCCGGCGTCGTCGCCCTCGGCGTACAGGTTGGTGCGCTTCTCCATGGCGGCAAACGGAGCCCAGCTCTTGGGGATCACGATGTCGGCGCCCTCGAAGGCCTCGGCCATGGTGTTGGCCTGCTTAAAGGTGGTGCCGGACTCGGCGGCATAGGTCTTGGCGCGCTCGACGACCTCGGGCATGAGGTCGTAGCCCTCGGGGTGGGCCAGGGTGACGTCCATGCCAAAGCGGGGCAGCAGGCTGATCAGCGACTGCGGGCAGGACAGCGGCTTGCCGTAAGAGGGCGAATAGGCCCAGGTGACGGCAACCTTCTTGCCCTTGAGGTTCTCAAGACCGCCAAACTCGTTGATGAGGTAGAGCATGTCGGCAGAGGACTGCGTGGGGTGATCGGAGTCGGACTGCAGGGAGATGAGCGTGGGACGGTGATCCAGAACGCCGTCCTCGTAAGCCTGCTGGACAGACTCGGAGACCTCGGCCATGTAGGCGTCGCCCTTGCCGATGTACATGTCGTCGCGGATGCCGATGACGTCGGCCATGAAGGAAATCATGGTAGCGGTCTCGCGGACGGTCTCGCCGTGAGCGATCTGGGACTTCTTCTCGTCCAGGTCCTGCAGCTCAAGGCCGAGCAGGTTGGCGGCCTTAGAGAAGGAGAAGCGCGTACGAGTGGAGTTGTCGCGGAACAGGGAGACGGCAAGACCGGAGTCGAAGATCTTGGACGAAACGTTGTTCTCGCGCAGCTCGCGCAGAGCGTCGGCGACGATGTAGAGCGCCTTGAGCTCATCGGTGGTCTTGTCCCAGGTGTGCAGGAAGTCGCTGCCGTACATACCCTTAAAATCGAGGCCGTTCAGCTGCTCGACGAGCTCGGTAAACTTGGCGTCCATGGAAATGTCCTTTCTAAAGATGAAACGATCGCAATGAGTAGATGTGCTCCGGCATGCGCGTGTGGCTAGAACATGCAGAGCACCATGACGAGGACCCGCTACCGTTGAGGAAGCATGGGAGATAACGACCGCGGGCCCCAAGTCAACAGGAGGTGCCGGGGACACGAGCGGCCCCCGGCTCAACAAAATCGAAGAATGGGACTAGTCGATCTTGTTGTTGGTCAGACCGGCGCGGAACACGGTGGCGTCGCCGTCGGCCTGGCTCGGATCGTAGAGGTTCAGGGCAGCCACATACATGGCGGCAGCGGTGACCAGGTCGTCCTTGTAGGTAACCTCGTTGGGAGCGTGAGCCTGAGACTCGGCACCCGGGCCAAAGCCCACGCAGGGGATGCCGTAGCGGCCCTGGATGGAAACGCAGTTCGTGGAGAAGGTCCACTTGTCGCACAGCGGACGACCGGTGCGCTTGTCCATGCTGGGCTCGCAGCCGATGCGCTCATCACCAAACATGGCCTTGTGGGCGTCGACGAGGGCCTTGACGTGCGGAGCGGTCTCCTTGTTGATCCACGTGGGGAAGTAAGCCTCGGTCTCGTAGACCTCGCCGGTCCAGGACGGACGGTCGTACATGTACATGGAGACCTTCACGTCGTCGCCGTACTTCTTGGCGGCCGGCAGGTTACGGATCTCGTCCAGGCAGGACTCCCAGGTCTCACCAGCGGTCATGCGACGGTCGATGGAGATGGCGCAGGAGTCAGCGACAGCGCAGCGGCTGGGGCTGGTGTAGAAGATCTGGCTGACGGTGCAGGTGCCGCGACCCAGGAAGCGGGCGTCCTCGAAGTGCTCGGGGTTGTACTTGGGGTCGAGCATCTTGACGAGGCCCTTGATGTCGGTCGACTCGTCGCAGCCGTTGTTGTTGAGGGCGCGGACGTCGGCGATGATGTCGGCCATCTTGTAGATGGCGTTGTCGCCGCGGTCGGGAGCGGAGCCGTGGCAGGAGGTGCCGTGAACGTCGACGCGGATCTCCATGCGGCCGCGGTGACCGCGATAGATGCCACCGTCGGTGGGCTCGGTGGAAATGACAAACTCGGGCTTAATGCCGTCCTTGTTGTAGATGTACTGCCAGCACATGCCGTCGCAGTCCTCTTCCTGGACGGTGCCGACGACCATGATCTTGTAGCCCTCGGGGATGAGGCCCATGTCCTTCATCATCTTGGCAGCGTAGGTAGCAGAAGCCATGACACCCTCCTGGTCGGAGCCGCCGCGGCCGTAGATGATCTCGTCGGTCTCGTAGCCCTCATAGGGATCGGCATCCCAGTTATCGATGTTGCCGATGCCGACGGTGTCGATGTGGGAGTCGATGGCGATGATCTTGTCGCCCTCGCCCATAAAGCCCATAACGTTGCCCAGGCCGTCGACCTTGACCTCGTCATAGCCAAGGCTCTCCATCTCGGCCTTGATGCAGGCAACAACCTCGCCCTCCTCGCAAGACTCAGAGGGATGGGAGATCATAGCGCGCAGGAAGCGAGTCATATCAGCACGATGAGACTCAGCAGCAGCCTTGATAGCGTCGAAATCGAGTTCTTTAGCCATTGTTCATAACCTTTCAAACGAAGGAATCTACCTGTGAGGTGGCGGAGCGATACCTATTTACTCCGCCCCAACGATTAGCAAGTGGGATATTCGCCTTCCCAGACAATGCGGCGATACTGATCCGGATCCGTGTCGCCCTCGGTGGAGAAGCAGAGCACGGAGCTCGTCTTGTCCAGGCCGATGAGCTCCTTGAGCTCGGCGTACTCGGGATCGAGCATGAGGGTCTCGACCAGGCCGGTGGTCACTGCGCCGGACTCGCCGGAGATGACGCGCGGGTCGCCCTTCTCGGGGGCGCCCAGGGTGCGCATGCCGCGAGCGGTGACCCAGTCGGGGCAGGACACGAAAGCGGTAGCGTGGTTGCGCAGGATATCCCAGCCCAGGATGTTGGGCTCGCCACAGCACAGGCCGGCCATGATGGAGGGCATGTCGCCGTCCACGATGCGCGGGTCGCCGTCGCCGGCGGCAGCGCCCTTGTACAGGCAGGCGGCCGGAGCGCACTCGACCACGACAAAGGTGGGCGGGTTATCGGGATACAGGTTGGTGAAGTAGCCCACCACGGCGCCGGCCAGCGAGCCTACGCCAGCCTGGACAAAGACGTGCGTCGGGCGGTTGATGGCCATCTCGCGCAGCTGCTCGGCAGCCTCGGAAGCCATGGTGCCGTAGCCCTCCATGATCCAAGACGGGATCTTCTCGTAGCCCTCCCAGGCGGTGTCCTGAACGATAACGCCGCGCTCGCAGGCATCGGCCTCGGCGGCGGCCATGCGCACGCACTCGTCGTAGTTGACCTCTTCGATGGTCACCGTGGCGCCCTCGGCGGCGATGTTATCAAAGCGGGGCTTGGTGGAACCCTTGGGCATGTGCACGACAGCCTTCTGGCCCAGCTTGTTGGCAGCCCATGCCACGCCGCGGCCATGGTTGCCATCGGTAGCGGTAAAGAAGGTAGCCTGGCCAAAGTCCTTGGCAAGCTGATTGGAGGTCAGGTAGTCGAAGGTGCAGTCGGCAACGTCCTTGCCGGTCTCGTCGGCAATGTAGTTGGCCATGGCAAACGAACCGCCCAGGACCTTAAAGGCGTTGAGGCCAAAGCGATAGCTCTCGTCCTTAACGCACAGGTTGGAAAGGCCCAGGCGTGCAGCCTGGCCATCCAGGCGGGCAAGCGGAGTGACGGTATATTGAGGGAACGACTGGTGGAAGGCGCGGGCCTTCTTCACGTGGTCGAGGCTCATGATTCCCAAGTGCTTGTCATCGCTCTTGGGCATCGTGTTGCCCGCCCACTGGATCTTATCGGCCATACGGTGAACTCCTTAAGTCCTCTCTTGCCGGCCCCCGCATACGCGTTTCAGCCCATTCCCATTCATGCGACTGAACTTTTATGTGGATGCCAAACAAAAAGTTTGTTAGCACTGTTCTATCACACTTTTTGATTGGTATACCTAACAAATTGTTTGTTGCCGTAATCGGTACCTTTTCGCCGCCGAACGGTCACATAACGCAGCAACGCTTTCGTTATTTGCGAACAAGTGGGGTTTATGGCACAGTGAGCCCAAACTAATTTTTAGGAAGGCACCCATGACCCCCGCACAGATAGAGTTTTACAAGCGCCTTGCACACGGCCTGGCGCTCCAGTTTGGCCCCAACTGCGAAGTCGTCGTCCACGACTTGGAGACCGATGACGTGGACCACTCCATCGTAGTGATCGAAAACGGCCACGTCAGCGGGCGCAAACTTGGTGACGGCCCCAGCCATATTGTGCTTGAGTCCATGCACGAGGGCACCGCCGACGTGCACGACCGCGAGCCATACCTCACCAAAACCACCGATGGCAAGCTGCTCAAGTCTTCGACCATCTTTATCCGCAACGACGAGGGCAAGCCCGTCGGCATTTTGGGCATTAACTTTGACATTACGCTCATGAAGGCTTTTGAGCGCTCGCTCGATGCCTTTACCGGCACCGGCGGCACGGGCTACACCGAGCCCGAGCCCATTACCAAAAACATCGGCGACCTGCTCGAAGACCTGCTGCGCGAGTGCGAACAGTTTGTGGGCAAGCCCGCGGCGCTCATGACCAAAGACGAGCGCATCCGCGCCATTGGCTACCTCGACCGTCGCGGCGCCTTCCTCATTTCCAAGTCGAGCGAGCGTGCCTGCGAGTTCTTCGGCATCTCCAAATACAGCTTCTACAGCTACCTCAACGAGGCCAAAGCTGCCGCCGGCGACAAATAGTCAGCGCGCCTGCACCCCTCCCCTTTTGGGCGCGAGTTCTGGAATGCGCGAATCCGAGAGTCGGCCGCAAGGCAAGTTCCATATAATCGATGAATGCGAATATTTCGAAAGGATGAAACAAGATGGGGTCGAGCAACGCATCACGCAACGGCCGCGGAGGCACCGCGCCCACCGCCAGGCATGCGAAACACGCGTTTGACGAGGGCGAAGAGGGCCTTTTTGCGCTGAGCCTCGACGACGTGATGAGCGACCGCCCCTGGACTGCCGAGGAACTCATGGGCGGCGGGGTTCGCTCGACAAGTGCAAAGCCCGCACCTTCCGCCACGCCCGCGCCGGCATCCGTGCCCGCGGACGACTTTGCCACCCGTCCCATCGTGCAGACGACGCGTAAAGCCGCCCCTGCACCCCGTCCTGCCAGCGATCCGTCCGAGACGGCGGCGTTTCTCGCTGCAGCGGCACAGCGCCCCACGGCAGACAGCACGATTCGCTACGCTGCCCCGCAGCAGCCGGCATACACGGCTCCCGAGCCCGAGCTCGAGCCGCCTGTCATGGATCTGGATGATCTTTCCAACCGCCAATTTGCCTTTGATTCCTGGGCGGCGGCAGATCTGGACGAGACCTCGAGCGGCATGCCGGCGCTCGACATTCCGGTAAACCCCCTGTTTGCGGCTGCCGAGGAACGCAACTCCGCATACGACAACACCGCAGCATACGCCAACCGCTCGAGCGAACAGCCTCGCGCACGCCGTATCGAAACTGAGGATTACGGCCAAACGTCGAGCGGCTATTCTCGTGACCCGTTTGCCGCCGCGTCCGCTTCCGATTACAACCAAGCGAGCGTAAAGTCAGCCTCGGCATCGTCGTATACCCACGGCACCGACGATAAGCGCGCTGCCGATTACCACACCGAAGAAGAACCGCCGCGCTTTTCGGAGTTTTCGCATGCGGCAAAGGTTGTCTTTATCGCCCTCATCATCGCTCTGCTCGGCGTGATTGCGTTTGAGGGATTCCAGCTATTCCGCGGCCCCACTGCGTCCGAATCGGCAACGCAGCAAAAAGAGGACGACAACCAGTACCTGGACATCAACACCCTCAAGGGCGACCCCAACAGCTAGGTTGGAACATAAGCTATGCCGCACCCCTGTTTACGTGCGGTTTTACACTTTTCCGTGATTTCCACGCGCCCATTTCGACACTTTTCCGTAATTTGGGCGGCTCGAATTTGACACTTTTCCGTACTTTCATACGGCTGATTTCGACACTTTTCCGGATGTTTGCCGAATAATTGCCGCGTAATCAAGCGCCGTCTGCACATCATTTCGCAGGCGGCGCTTGATTTCTGTCCGCGCGCGCTGATAGACTTCCTCTTGCCCGCAAGGAGCGGGCGCGTTTTATCCAGAGTCGGAGTAGAGAGTTGGCTCCACGATCCCGACGCCAACCGGCCAAGAGGCACGGTGGCCCTGCCAACATCGATGAAAGGAGTCCGTATGGACAATTTCTCCGTGCGCAACGAGCGCAACTTCCACAACCTGGTCGTCAAGCCAAAACGAATGCATCTTCTGGACGGGCCGAGCGGCTATGCCTCGGCCATGGTCAAGAGCAGCCTCTCCCACCAGATGCGCTTTACCGTGCAGGTGCTCGAGGAAGAGCTCTGCGTTGCCGGCAATCCGCACGTACTGCAGATCAAGTTGCTCGGAGATGACTCGCGTGAGCCGTCTAGCTGGGAGCTGTTTGCAGACGGCAAGTGCGTTGCGGACGGATCTGGCGCCTTTGCACGCGAGTGCTTCTGCAAGGGTGCCGAGGTGTTCCTGAATCTGTGCCGCGACGCCGTCGACGCCGCCGAGCTGCACCAGTGGAGCCAGAGAGAGTACGAGCTGCTGAGTGCTGCGCGCGGGATTGCTATGGCGTAAGCGAGAGATCTCAGCAGTGTCACTAGCGAGCAGAATCGATTTTTGCAATCAAGTCGTTCGCCCATGCCACGGCATCATCGACAGTCGGCAAAACGTTAAGTCCTTCCGCCTGGGAGAAATACAGTGAGTCCCAGCCCACTCCCCTCGAGATCATTGGAGGCCACTCCTGCTCCGCACGATACGCAAAGAGTCTGATACAGACCTCTCGAGTTTTTAGGTAATCAATTTCTCCGTTGGAAATTGCAATCTGGAGATCTATCAGATCATGGGCGCGCTCGCTGCCGGGGCTGCTCGCAGCATGAAGTTTCTGGGCAATCTGATGCTCGAGCCTCATGCACGGAACCGGCCCCGGTTCGGGAAACCCGAGACCTTTCAATATTGCCGCAGCTTCAGGCGAGGAAACCATATCGGGATCGTCGGCGTCGCCGATTTCGTTATGACCGACCTCAAGCGGCAGCGTCATCCACGATTTACCATTGTAGGCAATCTTGATTTCGAACGGACGCATGACGTAAGCAGTTGGAATTCCCTTCGGAGATGCGGGCTCCCTCGGAACAATGGCACCCGAGAATCCGTTCCAGCCCATAGTGAGCGAATCTTCAAGCTTCGTCATGTAATCGTTCAGTGAGGATGCCCTGGCGGTATCGAGGTCGCGCGAGAACCGCGTGGCATCCTTCCCAAAGCGAATCTTCAGGGCATTTCCACCCTTTGCGGCTCCATCGGGTAGCATTTGTCCAACAACAACGGCCGCAATGAGCCTTTTAACGCGGCCCGGTTCTTCGCCCAAATCAGCGCAGAGTCGGTCTATCGCTATGTCAAGGTTACGTCTGCTGGTTGGCTTCTTGACTTCCTTCACGACAGCTCCTTCATCAACCTCTCATGCTCATTGGAGGTAATAAGGCCCTCGGCTTGAGCGTGCTTGGTTGCCTCGATGAGGCGTTCGGTCATAACGGACCCCTTACAAGCCTCAATCGCATCGGCAACGCATTGAGAAGGGATTCCTTCATAGAACGTCGTTTTCGCATTCTCTGGAGCGGGCACTGTTTTTACCCAAGCTGGCAGTTTGCGGCGAATACGCTTTGGTGTTGCCACGGTCACGGCACGAGGATCAACAAGTGCAAGTGCGTGCATAGACAGCACTGATTCGCCCCACAGGAAACCCTCGTCACCAACAAGAGCCACTGCCTCCGCAAAGACGTCACGGGGCGTCGGAACCCATTGGGTGAGCTTGTACACCCCATGTCCTCGGCGCATCAATTTCCCAGTGGCACACCATCGGCTCAGTTCTCCAGTGGTTACGCCAATCTCGCGTGCCTGCGCAGCAGTCACGATGCCGTAGCCATCTGCCGCCAGTTCGAATATTTCATCAAAGTGTTTCATGTCAAAAGACTAACACTTTTGTATGTCTTTTGACATAGACATGGTCTTAATCAAGCATTAGAGATCTATTTAAATTCGCATAGCATTGCAATCGCCCTCTCTGAATTCAAAGCCCGCGCCGACAGCATGCGGAACTAAAAAGTACCGGCAAGAACGATATCGAATGAAATCTCTCCCGCTGGCATATATCTTACCATATAAACGAACACGTGTTCGTTCTCATCAATTATCGATTTATCACACGCCCGCTTTAGCCGCTGTCCGTGCGAATCGTCTAGCCGATAGCTCTACGCCGACAGCGCGTGCATCGCAAGCGGCTCGGGCACCTTTGCCCGCGAGTGCTTCTGCGAGGGAGCCGAGGTGTTCCTGGACCTGTGCCGCGACGCCGTGCACGCGGCCGAGCTGCGCCAGTGGAGCCGGAGGGAGTGCGAGCTGCTGAGCGCCGCGCGCGGGATTGCGGGGTGCAGACGAAAGCAATTTAGAATAAGCATTCATATGCAGTCATCGAGTTCCTCCGCTGAAGCGCACTGCGAATAGTAACCTTGCCGCCGGCAATGGGCTTGTTGGCAAATCTGCACCGCTGAAGAAGGTAGTAAGACCCCCAAACAGAAGGGGGCTGCACATCTGCAGCCCCCTTTAATCCGACCGATTGCCAACCAGTCTATTCGGCATCCTTAAACTGAACTTCGTACTTCTCGCCCATCCGCTCACCAATTCCAGTGACGTACCGGCTCAAGAGAGTTTTAGCTCTTTCACGGGCGCTGCTCATCAATGCTGAATTGCCCTCGGCACTTTTTACCATTTCATTTTGGGCTTCTTCAAGCGCAGCAGACTGATCAACTGTCGTAATAGGAGTTAGCAGTCCGGTATCGCTATAGATATCAGAAAAGGTGCTCTCGTCGGCTTGGGGCTGACCAAGGACCTGCGCATTAGGGAGCGTGATAGTTACGACATTGTTCTCATCCGGCTTACTGACATCTACCTTGGAGACGTCAACGCCCAGTTGCACCGTTCCGTCATACTCGAACCACGCTTTCTTGTATCCCACGTTTATCCCAAACAACATATTGGTGCCGTCGTTATAGATTTCCGCGACGTTATGGAATCTGCACTCGACGGTAGCAAGCTCGGCAATCTTCGTATAACCCGAAAAATCAGGCTCTTCGTCTTTTTTGGCGCAACCCGAAAGCCCAGTAAGTGACAGCGCCGCCACGAGGGCAAAGCATACCAACCATGGTTTACGCATTGGAGTCAGCCTCCCCCTTGTAATCGGCCAACGGTTTGAAATCAAGCTTGTACTCATCCTCGATAAGCGGCAGCGTCAGCGCCTTTACGGTATCCCGCAAGCTCGCGTCCGCCTGTTTTTTGATCTCCTTTTTATCGACTTCATCTGCGGCATCTTTGCGACAAAGTGGCAGAACATCTTTCATATCTGCAGTTGCGTTTTCGGGAAGATAGCCAAACTTACTATTGTCGAGCTGTGGCTCGCTCACCTGCGCTTTGGGGAGATAGGCGGTAACGGTCTTATTCTCTTCGTCAATGTCAAACTGGATGTCGCTCATCGTATACGATGCACGAATGTGAGCCTCGTATTTAACGCGATAGTCCACGCGATCCATCCAGAGGAACCTGCCGTGCTTCTCGACGATGCCGTGGTAGGTGTAATCAACCGTAGAAAGACTGTCGATATCTACAGCAGACTTAAGATCCGATGTCGTGAGGTACTGAGTTTCGTGGTTATCGGTTATCCAAGGAAGGACACCGCCAAAAAAACTGGCAAGGGCCACCACTATGACCACGACCAAAACAATCTTTACTTTGGTCGATAGCTTTCCAAAATGCTTGGCAACCTTCTTACCCCACTTGTCATTCGCCTCGACCGCTTCTTTTCGAGGCGCTTCCACACGCTCATCATGCCCGGAGGTACATTCGGACTGAATGCCCCTCTCATGTTTGCTATGTTCCAAAACAAGCCTCACTCATACCGTTGAGTAGTAATCTGCTGGTAGAATTCTATCAGCAGTTATTGAACTCATTTCTTCCAGTTCGGCAGGAGGCAAAATGAAGCGGTTGTATGCGGTTTTGGCAGTTGTAATCGCGTTGGTGGTCTTTATTCTTCTCGCCAGCAGCATCGGCATTATCAGCATCAGGCTTTAGCTCGCCATCAAATACCTCGCACCCATCCCTCGGCAGATTCAGTCTCAGCCTTCAAACTAGGCAACCACAACGGCATGCACAACGTCTGCGGGCTCACCGATCCCGATGAGCCCGCTTTCCGCAATCTGGTTGCCAAAAGCTCCACATTAATGATTGCCCGCATCGACATTGCAATCGATGTACGGTCAGGGAGTGTTGATAAAAAGTGACTAAACGTTTGACGTGTGAGGATGTAAAAGCCTGCATCCCAAATAAGGTGGGATCAAGCGTGTGCGTCGGCTTCTTGGCAAGCAGAGCAATGGGCGTACAAGATGTTATGCGAGAAATAGCGATGACAGAGGTGCGCAAATAAGGTCGTGGATAGCAGCTCTCAATGGTCCCAAATTGCAACTAGCTTAAGGACGCATTGAAAAACATAGCTGCACGAATGCAGTCAGGACCACAGTGAAACCCGATACCATGACTACCAAACCACAGCAGGCTCAGCACTAGTTGACAGTCCCCTTTTTAATGTGACACTCGATGCCGTGATCAAAACAAAAATCACGGACTTCCCTTGCACTATCACGATAGAAGCGGGCGCAGTCGTCGTAGGAGCTTGTTAGCCTGTCATAGTGCGTCCTGCCAAAAACAATTTTATCGACAAAAGAGATCTTGCGCAGCAGCGCATCCAAATCTTGCTCGCAGATATTTGGAGTCGGATATGGCTCCATGCTAACCCAAGTCTTACAGCCAGCCTTATGGAGAGACTCGAGAGCGGCAAGCCTGACTGAGTATGCCGCTGCACCGGGTTCCATCCTTTTCCGATTGTCCTCATCAAGTGACACCAAGGTAATTCCATAGGTGTTCAACGCCGCATTAGGCAACGCCGCAAGTTCAACGGGAAGCTCTCCTTTCGTTAGAATGCTGCACGGCTTACCGTACTCGTTAATGAGCTCAATTGCACCCAAGCTCATACTGCCAACTTCTGGATATCCGAGCATAAAAGGATCGGTTGTAAAGCACAGTTGAACCTGTTTTATCTCATCACAATAACGCGGCAACTCTTTGCGCAGCAGATCCAAAGTGTTGTCGACAAGGCTCGGCCGCCGCCATTCCTCGTATGTTTTGACACGCCCAAAACGTTTTGCCATTAAATATGCATAGCATGGAAAATTGCATCCATGCGAACAGCCTTGCACATGATTCATCGCCCAATCGCCATATTCAACTTTTGTACGGTAGAGCATACTTTTTCGATATATGTGCCCAAGTTGTTCCATTGTTCTTTAATTCTCTTCTCGCTAAACTTCCTCACACCAAAGATACGACCGACCTAAGCACTCATCTTGCTCGATAAACCTCGTCTTTGAGCGCAAAGCTCTTTTTTGGCTTTCCTTTCAAAGTGAACTTGACCGCACGCTCAAGAACACCTTCCTCAATCATTGGGCCCACATAGGTCTTCAAAATAGTATTGCTTCTGTCAAAGACTCCGCACTCGGAAATCAACGTGGCAGCAATATCGCCCATTTTCATGTTTTGGTGAACGGGCATATGCTGGACAAAATCACTGGCCTTGGCCGCAATTACGGCAGTCTCAACATTGCGACCATCAACATCCACCGCAAACAATCCCAACTGCTTGCATTGCCGGTCGAGGTTGCGCTTAATCATGTTATCGTTCATCAGAACGCAACCGTCTGGGCTATTGGTCATATGGATCATTCTATATTTGACGAGCCCACCGACATTAACGCGTTTACTCATATCTTTGATAGGCATATTCGTTACATACTTATAGTAAGAACGCGCGTTGTTGCAAAAGAGTTCCGAGAGCGCATGTTCAGCCTGCCAAGCGTCGATCTCTCCAGCCTTATAACGAACGACCACTTCTTTCCAGTTACCACTTCCGATGCAGGCATTCAGACGTTCAACCCAAACGCTGGCTTTCGTGAGCTCATTAAAGTCGTCTTCCGGCAGTTCAACTTCATTTGGAAGTGACAGTGGCACTTTCATGGCAGCGCAGGCAACGCGGAATAAACCAAAACTATTGAAGTTTACCAGGGCCTCCGTGTGAGCCATATTCGGCGAATTAGTTAGAAGATCGAGTCGTAGGTCTTTAACCCCGAATGGATCGATGTAATAGAAGACTGTTGAGGGCTTACCGCCCCCACAAACGCTAGTTTGTTGTGCCCGTCTTATAGCATCCTCGCAACTGGAAACGATAATTGGCGGCTTGATATAGCCGCTAGCTCCCTTTGCTTCGTTAAATGTCGATTCGAGATGCTTTCTAGATTCCGCGTTGGATTCACTAAGAATGAACTGGATGGGCGTCTTTGAACGATTTTTCTTTGCAATTGCAAAATACTTAGAAAGGGCAATCAAGGGAGATCCTTTACTGCCATCGGCAAATAAACCCGCACCAGCAAAAGCATCGATATAAAGAATGCCGTTCCGTGAAGGTCGATACACTTTAGTGAAAAAAGGCGTTAGATAGCATGCCAGAAGATCATCCTTAGTCTCAGACCACGGATGTTTTGCCTGAAAGTAATCTGACTGATTTTTTGCCATGCTAAGCCCACCTTGCTCTTAGTCCTCATCGTCTACTTGAACTTCTCCACCAGCAACTGCCCGATGGCGCTCATCATGGCGCGATACTTCTCACTGTCCTCAAAGAGGCTGGTAAAGGAGTCCGTGTTCTCCACATAGGCGCGGCGAGCCTCTTCATCGAACACCTTGGGCAGCAGGCTTGATTCGAAGACCTGTCTGCCGTCGCGACGGATGGTGTCGGCGACCTGCGGGTTTTCGGCGATACGCTTCCACAGCGTGTCGATAACCACACGATCTCCCTCGGTGAAGTTGCCAGCCCACTGCTCGTTGAACTTATCCACGAGCACCTGCAGCGGGTCGCGCTTCTTGTCGGGCGTCACGGTCTTGGCTGC
>CABUWR010000008.1 GCA_902495265.1 uncultured Collinsella sp.
AAGCCGTTTCACATCGCGCCCCACGCCATCTGTCCTCTCATGCGATAATCCTCCGCAGCAGTCACCGACAGCAGAGGGAGTTTGTGATGAAGGTTCTTTTGGTCAATGGCAGCCCCAAGGCAAACGGCAACACCGCCCGCGCACTCGCCGAGGTTGCCGAGCAACTTAATGCCGAAGGCATTGATACCGAGGTGTTTCAGCTGGGCGCCAAGCCCATTCGCGATTGCATCGGTTGCGGCCAGTGCGGCAAGCTTGGCGGTCGCTGTACCTTTGACGACGACGTGGTGAACGAGCTCATCGCTGCCGCCGAGCAGGCAGATGGCTTTGTCTTTGGCTCACCCGTCTACTATGCGCACCCCAGCGGACGCATCCTTTCGGCCCTCGATCGCGCCTTCTATGCAGGCGGGCATGCCTTTGAGCACAAGCCCGGCGCCGCGGTCGCCGTCGCCCGTCGCGGCGGCACGTCGACCACGTTCGATGTGCTCAACAAGTACTTCACCATTAAGCAAATGCCCGTGGTTGCTTCCACCTACTGGAACAACGTGTTTGGCCGCGTGCCCGGCGACGCCGATGGGGACGCCGAAGGCCTTGCCACCATGCGAAATATCGGCAAAAACATGGCGTGGCTCCTGCGCTGCATCGAGGCAGGACAGGCCGCCGGTATCAACGCACCCGAGGCAGATCACGCAACGACCAACTTCATTCGATAGAGCGGCGGAACCATGAATATTCAAATCTTCGGGACTAAGAAGTCGTTCGACACCAAAAAGGCCCAGCGCTATTTTAAGGAGCGCCGCATTAAGGTGCAGTTTATTGACCTTAAGGAAAAGGAGATGAGCAAGGGCGAGCTCACGAGCGTGATGCAAGCGGTCGGCGGCATCGACAAGCTGCTCAACCCCAAGGCCAAGGACAAGGAGACGCTCGCGCTCATCCAGCACCTCACCCCTAGCCAGCGCTTCGACAAGCTGCTCGAGAACCAGCAGGTTCTAGCCGAGCCCATCGTGCGCAACGGCAAAAAGGCCACCGTCGGTTATTGCCCCGATGTATGGGGAGCCTGGGAGTAGCTTGTGTTATTTGCCGGCGCGTGGGTATAAGAGCAGGCGTTTGGCATAAGATTCAACTGTAAGCCATGTCTAACAAAGGAGGGCACATGCCCAACAAACCCGTGAAGATCATCATGCTTACCGGATACCTCGGTGCCGGCAAGACCACGCTGCTCAACCACATCCTCGCTAACGACGGCGGCATCCGCGCCGCCGTCATCGTCAACGATATCGGCGAGATCAACGTCGACGCCAGCCTCATCGCCGATGGCGGCCTTTCCGAGACCGACGACCTCATCCCGCTCACCAACGGCTGCATCTGCTGCACGCTTTCGGACGACCTGGCCAACCAGCTGCAGGGCATCGCCGATTCGGGCAACTTCGACTACATCATCATCGAGGCATCGGGCATTTGCGAGCCCATCCCCATCGCCTACACCATCTCGAGCTTCTGCGACGAGGCCAAGGTGGGCGGCGAGCCCAAGCTCGCACTCGACAACATCGTGGCCGTGGTCGATTGCGCCCGCATGTACGACGAGTTCAACGGCGGTCGCGACCTGCTGGCCGAGGATATCGACGAAGACGACATCGAGAGCCTGCTCATCCAGCAGATTGAATTCTGTTCTACGCTGATCCTCAACAAGACCGATACCGTCACGCCCGAGCAGATCGCCGAGCTCAAGGCTATCGTGCGCAGCCTGCAGAAGGACGCCGTGATTGTCGAGGCTCAAAACGGTGAGGTCCCTATGGAGGAGCTGCTCGATACCGACCGCTTCGACTTTATGCGCGCCTACAACTCCGCCGCCTGGATCGAGGCCATGGAGCATCCCGAGGAGCACGACGACCCCGAGGTGCTCGAGTACGACATCGAGACCTTTGTGTACTCGCGCCGCAAGCCGTTTGACCTGCAGAAGTTCACCGATTTTGTTGAGCAGGAGTGGCCCGACGAGGTCATCCGCGTCAAGGGTCCGCTGTGGCAGACCGGCGATCCGGACATGTGCTACATGTTTGAGCAGGCTGGCCACCAGATGCGTCTGATGGAGAACGGTCTGTTCGTTGACTCCGCGCCCGAAGGCGAGAAGCAGAAGATCATCGACGAAAACCCCGAGATCATGCAGATTTGGGACGACGAGACGGGCGACCGCATGACGAGCCTGTGCATCATCGGCCGTCATATGGACAAGGACGCGCTCATCGCCTCCCTCGATGCCTGCCTGACCGACTGGCACCGCGCCTAGGTTTATCCAAGCGGGCATTTTCCGCCCACGTAACCGCCAAACCACCACGAAGGTGCCCTTTGTGGTGGTTTTTCGTTCTGAGCCAAGGAGATTCATGTTCAACATTGTGCTGTATGCGCCCGAGATTCCGGCCAATACGGGCAATATCGGCCGCACCTGCGTGGTCACCGGCGCCCACCTGCATCTGGTGGAGCCACTGGGCTTTTCGCTCGATGACAAGACAGTACGTCGCGCCGGCCTGGGCTACTGGCAAAACTTGGACGTGACCACCTATGCCGGCTGGGAGGATTTCCTTGCGCGCAACGACCTCTCCCCCGCCGACGAGCGCCTGCACTTGCTGACCAAAAAGGCGCGCCGTACCTATGCGCAAAGCACCTACCGCGACGGCGACTTTTTGGTCTTTGGCAGCGAGAGCTCGGGCATTCCCGAGCCACTGCTTGCCGCGGCGCCCGAGCGTTGCGAGCGCATCCCCATGCTGCGCGATTGCGACTCGCTCGACAACGCCGACGTCTGGGAGGCTCATGAGGAGTCACTCGGGCACACCGAGGGCAGCCACGAGGCCATTCTTCAACAGGACATCTGCGGCAACTTCGTCAATCCGGACGACTACCGCATCAGCGCCCTCAACCTCTCCAACAGCGCCGCCATCGTCCTCTACGAGGCCCTGCGCCAAACAGGCTTTCCGGGAATGTGACAAAGGGACTGTCCCTTTGTCACGCAATTAGGTCCGCACCCCTACCTATACCGATTTGCACCAAACGCCGCCAAAGTTCTCCGTCATCGAAGAACACGGTCGGTTATCCTTCTGCATCGCAAGCCTCAACCTCACCGTTCACAGAGGCCGTCTCCATACCGACAAGTATTGCAATACGCTCCTGTTTTTCAATGATGAACCGCTTATGGTAGAAGATGTTGGCATATTGCAAAACACGATTCATCTGCGAGACATCAAACAAGGCGCCGACAACGCCGCCAAACACGGGAATGGCCTTGCCGAGGGATTTTTGAGTGATATTCCTGCCAATTTGTTCGAGTACGTTTTTGAAAACACTATTCTCGAGCGACTTCTTGCCGGCATTCTCGAGTGCCTTACGTGCAGCGGCATTAGCAAGGGCGCGAATCTGCGTGACAAGCATAGCCGCGCCGCCCCGTGCCGCCATTGCCGTCCAGCCTTTCTTGACCGTCTGCTTCACACCCTCCATCTCGGCTACAAGCATTACTTTACCGATTGTGACAGCCATGCCATCAGCAGAGCCTGCCGACGGAGCCATCGCGTTTGAAAACACATCGCCCGCAATGACCATTTCAGCCGGATCCTCTTTAACGTTAAATCCGTACATCATGGCAACCGACTGCACCGCGCGATAATAGAGAAACATGCTGAATACGATATTGAAGGGCAAACCGGCAAACCCAGGAGCACCTGTCACCGCACCCTCGGTCGCCGCAAGCAGCAAGTGTCTACCGTTCTCACCTGCCGCAATCCTCGCGACGTCAAAACTGCGAAGCATGAATAACTCGTCAATCGAACGGATAGTAACGCCTTCAAGCGTAGTATTTGCGGCCTCAACAATCTGCGCCTCAGTAACGCTGTACTTGGCAGCTTGCTCCTCGATAGCTTTGAAACCATCGACGACCTGCTTCATAACCTGTGCATATAGCTCTTGTTGCTGAATCTCACTTGTAAGCTCATCGACCGCATCTCCAACGGCAGTGCGAAGATTCTCCGGTATCTTTAGCCCAGCCATATCGGTCAGCTGCTTGAGCTTTGAAGGCGCTACCATCTTTTCGTATTGCTCGGTCAATACCTCAAGCTCGGCAAGCTCTTGATTGGTCAGCAACGGATCGGGCAACACCCAATCACCGTTATCGTCAACGAGCGTCGATGGCAGGCCGAGTTGCTCTTGTCGCTTTGCGCTGTAGCGTTCATTCACCGCGGCTGCAGTTGCAGAAGCAATCCCATTTGCAAAGTCAGTAATACCTTTAAGCGCATTATCCGCCAACGGGCTAGCGGCGTCCGCCAATTCACTCGATTTCTTTTGGGTCTCCTTGACCACACCCATAATGGCGTTTTGCGCGCCATTTAATGCTCCAAACATTATGTTCTCCAGCGAAGAAGAACCGACACCGGGCTTCTGCTGCTTTTCGGGCTCCGCCTCACCAAACTGTTGTCGTTTATCGGACACACCATTCACCCTTACTTAAACGTAACGTTAATATCGACATCGTCGCCGCATAGGGCTTTGACCTGTTTTTCGATCAATCCGCTGGCTCTATCATCAGATTCTTTGAGCATATCGCTCTCTTCGACCTTCTTGGTCTGCTCTTTCTTCGCCTGTTTCAACAAACCGTTCAGATCGTCCGTACTTACTTGATTCCAGTTCAGAAAACCATTGTCCTCAACATATTTCTTCAATGTATTGGGGTCTGTTGAAAAAGAGGTAATTTCCGAGTGAGGCAATGTAACCTTTACGCTCTTGACCTCTGAGTTCTCGTCGTTCATATCAACCCGCTTGATTTCAATCTTCATTTTATCGGCATCGATCCCGATATCAGCCTTGCCGTCAATCGTTGCGACATATCGCTTAGACGTAAAGGGGTTTTCCCACCCAAGCGGATTCCCCGCTTCATCGATTGAGAGCAGCTGCGTAAAGTTATATTCGTACGTCACAAGCTTTACGACCGGCGCGATCTCCTCGCGAATCGAATCATCGGTGATCGTTGTAGGATTACGTGTCAAATACAACCAGATACACCCGGCAGTCGCCACGGCCGTAACAGCCAGCAAACCGCCAAAGATTAGCTTTTGCGTTATTGATGTAAACAAGTTTGTTCTTGTCATCCTGCTTCGCCTTTCTTTTATGGGCCCGACTTCTCCATCATCTTCCATCGTGTACATGACGGCACGAATCATTCTGTCAACGGCTTAATGCAAAACGCGACCGTTCGGAGAAAACGGTCGCGCATTCTTTCCAATTCCCGCGAATTATTCCTTGATGCTGTAATTCGATACTGTCGGCGCGACCCTCGAAGCGTCTACCTCACTCATTACCTCAAACTTCACCTTCTCGCCAGGCGCCCAGGCGGATGTATCTGCGTAGCATTCTTCCGCCCTTACACCATCGGCATCGTAAAGAGCAACATTTAGAAAAACGTTTTCGAACGATATGTCAGAGGTGTTTTCGACGATTGCGGTGTACGTATAGAGGCCGTAGCCGTCGTCACTTTTCTCAAAGGTCGCCGATGAGAGCAGGCCATTGATAACCTCATCATTATGCGTCTTCTCCTCCACGGTCCTACCGTTCTTGATCAGCTCGTCAAACGCATCTCGATACTCATCATCGACCGTCAAGTCATACCGATCAACCAGTTTCTTAAGCTGTGCAGATCGTGCGTCATAGGCCTTTTCCCATTCGTCGTAATACTTGGGATCCGATTCCGCATACTTCTTGACAACATCAAGCTGATTATCAAGCAGATTGAGATAGGCAATGACGTCTTCTTGCATCTTAGTGTCTTTAAATGACGCCTTTTTGAGTTCTTTGTCGTTATCGATCTCGGTTTTAATTGCCTCTTTTCGCACTTTATTCGAGCCCAGATCAGCATCTTCTCCCAGTGATTCAAGGTAATCCGACCGCTTTTGATAGCCTTGAGCAATCACGGCCATTGCACGTTCATCGGCATAATCAGGCCCATCGTTTTTCTTCTCAACCTGCGAACAGCCGCTCAGCAGAAGTGCCCCACAGAGCACCGTCGCAAATAGCGAGATCGCCGCAACCATCCCATAATGCCTTTTCATCTTGTCCTCCTTTAAATACAAAACACGATATCTAGCCCCCTCGTCAAAAAGCAGACGAATTGGCAACGCGGTGGCACTATTTGGTTCCAGGGCGTGAACTGGATAAACATCGAGGGAAGGAGTGGACTCCGTGCAATAAACTCCCCTCGTCAAAATGTCTAGTTAAAGAGGACGGACAGACGGCGAACGGTCATATCCGTTCGCGTCCGCCCGTCTCCAACGATCAAACGTCGATGCGCTGACGTTCAAAAGCATTGCGGCCTCTTGCCTCGTAACCTCACCTCCTTCGAATGATTTGATGACATCGCGGTAGCTATCCGGACGTTCGAGCGTCGGTCTCCCAAATCTCACACCCCGCAGACGCGCCGACGCGATACCCTCCGCCTGGCGCTGCTTTATGTTTTCGCGCTCCACCTGAGCCACATAGCTCAAAACCTGAAGCACTAGGTCGGCAATAAAAGTCCCCGTAATCCCATTGGGCTGTTCGCGTGTATCAAGCAATGGCATATCGAGTACCACGATGGCAACGCGTTTGTCCATCGTTATGCGACGCCATTCATCGAGAACCTCCCGGTAGTCGCGGCCTAATCGGTCGATACTCTTAATCACCAGAACGTCCCCTTCGCGCAGACGACGAAGAAGACGCTGGTACTGAGGACGCCCGAAGTCCTTTCCGCTCGCTTTGTCAGCGTAGATCAAATTCGTTTGGACCGGAAACCGCTCCAGCGCATCCAGTTGGCGATCCAGGTTCTGATCTGCTGACGAAACTCGAGCATACCCATAGATTCTGTTTTTCATGATTGCCCCCATCAGCCGCACGATGGCGGCATCAGCTCATTTGAGAGCCCACTCACAATAGGGCGTGCAAATTTCGCGAATGGGTTGAACCCATTTTCGGGCTCCAACGTAAGTTATTCAAGCACCACTTCGATAACGCGCGACGCCAACCTGATACTTTGAAATAAAATTAATCGTTTTTAACTGAGATTAACTAGAATAAAATGAAGTTAAACGGCGGTGTGAAAGGAGGGCATTGTGGAATACCTCGAAAACCCGTTTACCCCTAGCTTTGGCGAGGTTCCTGCCCATCTCGCTGGCAGACAGCAGATTATTCGGGATTTGGACCGTGCCTTCTTGAGCCAGCGCAGGCGCCCAGAGTTGACCTCGATCTTCTCAGGCGCGCGTGGAACCGGTAAAACCGCTCTCATGTCGTCGCTTGCGACAAGGGCGGAATCCCACGGCTGGATTGTCGTAAAGACGACCGCGCTCCCGGGAATGCTTGAGGAAATCGAGTTCGGGGCGAAACGTGCTGCCGGCCATCTTATCGACCCGTCTAACAACTTCGAAGTCACCGGTCTCGGAATTGCACCGCTCGGCAGCATCGAGGTCAATCGCGTTCACGATGCCTCAACATGGCGTTATCGCATGAGCGACATCATCGACCAGCTCAACGAGGCGGGCACCGGTCTGCTCGTCACGGTTGACGAGGTGGACCCGACACTCGACGAGATGATTCAGCTCGCAGCGACGTATCAGCACTTTGTGACCGATGGGAAACGCGTCGCCCTGCTCATGGCAGGACTTCCCAACAACGTATCGACGCTACTGAACCACAAGACGGTCTCGTTCCTTCGCCGCGCCCAACAATATCATCTGGGTCGCATTGCCGACTATGACGTGCGCGAGGCCTTGATTCGCACAATTCAGGAAAACGATCGCCTGGCAGATGCTGAGGGAATCGATAGAGCCGTTCGCTCGATCTCTGGTTTTCCCTTCCTATTGCAACTCGTAGGCTACCGTGCCTGGGATCTCACAAGCGATTCGAAGGAAATCTCGTCACGCGACTTTGACCTGGGAATCAAAATCGCGCGCGACGAGATGGACGACCGAATCCTCGCGGCAACCTATCGGGAACTCACGGCAGAGGACAAGCGATTCCTCATCGCCATGCTCGATGACGAGGAAGAGTCCACCACCGCTGACCTTGTCGAGCGCCTTAAGCGTTCGCCGCAGCAGGTCTCCCGCTACCGACGCCGCATGATAGACGCCGGCATCATCGGGGAGCGAGGACGAGGGCTCGTCGCATTTGAATTGCCATTCTTCCGCGACTATCTCGCAGCTCAATGCGTGAAATAGGCATCAATGAGGCAAAGGGACTGTCCCTTTGCCTCATTGTCTATAGGTAGCGGCCAGTAACGCTCTTGGGGCAGGCAGCGATATCCGTCGGCGTACCGGCGCAGACGATTTGCCCGCCGGCGTCGCCGCCGCCCGGGCCCATGTCGATCACATAATCGGCGTTACGGATAAGGTCGAGATCGTGTTCGATCACGATAACCGTGGCGCCCTTGGCAACGAGGCCGTCAAACACGCTCAGCAACACCTGAACATCGAGCGGATGCAGTCCGATCGTGGGCTCGTCGAACACGAATACGGCATCGTCCTGCACGCGTCCCATCTCGCTCGCGAGCTTAAGACGCTGCGCCTCGCCGCCCGAAAGCGCCGGCGTGGGCTCACCGAGCGTGAGATAACCCAATCCCAGGTCGTGCAAGGTCTGCAAGCGCGTCTGAACCTTCTTGAGTCCCAGTGTGGCGTCGATGGCCTCGTCCACACTCATGTCCATAAGCTGCGGCAACGTAAGCAGACTGCCGTCCTTGCCCTCGCGATGGATATGCGAGGCGGCCTCGGCGTAGCGCGAACCACGGCATGCCGGGCAGACGATTTCGACATCGGGCAAAAACTGCACGTCGAGCGATATCGAGCCCGTGCCATCACACGTAGGGCAGCGCAAGGCGCCGGTGTTGTAGCTAAAGGCGCCCGCCTTGTAGCCGGCTGCCTTGGCCTCTGGCGTACGGGCAAAGGCACGGCGCAGCTCATCATGGATGTCGGCATAGGTTGCGACCGTCGAGCGCACGTTGGCGCCGATGGGCGTAGCATCAATCAGGTTTGCGCGAGCAATGCCTTCGGCATCAACCCAACGCACGTGTCTTGGCAGGCGCTCGCCGGCTGCCTGCGCCTTGAGTGCCGGGATAAGTGTCTCGAGCACCAACGTCGTCTTGCCCGAACCCGAAACGCCCGTCACCGCGACAAGGCGGCCGCGCGGGATATCGACTTCGAGCGGCTTGACGGTATGGATGGTATCGGTCGCCATGCGGATATGACCCTGGTCGAACATTTCGTCGTCAGTCACCTGCGGACGCAAGCGCTTGGGCTCGGCGCGCAAAAACGGCGCGATACGGCTGCCCTGCGATTGTTCGACCTCGTCCACCGTGCCCGCAGCGATTACACTGCCGCCGCCCGCTCCGGCAACGGGCCCCATCTCGACCAGATAATCAGCCTCCGCCAGCACACGTGTATCGTGGTCGACAACAACCACGGTATTGCCGTCATCCACCAGGTCGCGCATCACGCCTACCAAACCGTCGACATTGGCAGGATGCAAGCCGATCGAGGGCTCGTCCAGCACATACAGCACGCCCGTCGATCGGTTGCGCACCACGCGGGCAAGCTGCACGCGCTGGCGCTCACCCGTGGAGAGCGTGGCACCGGCGCGATCGAGCGAAAGGTAATCGAGACCCAGGTCGACCAGACGACGAGCCGTGCTCAAAAACGAATCGCAGATATCCGTCGCCATGGGCCGCATCTCGGGCGGCAAGGATGCGGGCACCCCGCGCACCCACTCAATCGCCTCGCCCAGCGTCATGGCCGCCGCCTGCGCCAGATTGATACCGCGCACCTGGGGCTGGCGCGCAGCCTCGGAGAGACGCGTGCCGCCGCAGTCACGGCATGGCCCCTCGCGCAAAAAGCGTGCAACGCGTTTGAGGCCCTTGTCGTCCTTAACCTTGGCGAGCGCATTCTCAACGGTATAGACGGCGTTGTAATAGGTGAAGTCGAGCGGCGTGGCGCCCTCGCCGTTTTTGGGAACGTAGAGAATGTGCTTTTTAACCGCCGGACCATGGAACACGATGTCGCGCTCTTGAGGCGTGAGCTGGTTAAACGGCACGTCGGTACGTACGCCCATCTCGCCGGCCACCTGTTTCATCAGGTCCCACATGAGCGTGCCCCAGGGAAGCACCGCACCCTCGTTGATAGTCTTTGACTCGTCGGGCACCAGGCTCGCCTCGTCCACCTCGCGCATGACACCGGTGCCGCCACAGGTGGGGCACGCACCGCCGCTATTGAAAGCCAAATCCTCGGCACCCGGCGCGTAGAACTCGCGACCGCACGCAGGGCACGTGAGCGACAGGCCCGCAGCCACGTTAAGGCTCGGCTCCACGCGCGCCCCGCAGTGCGGGCACACGTGATGGGCGCAACGGCTAAAGAGCAGACGCAGGCTATTGTTGAGCTCGGTCATGGTGCCAAAAGTGGAACGCACGCCCGGCACGCTCGGACGCTGGTGCAGCGCCAAGGCCGCCGGCACGTGCAGCACCTCGTCCACCTGGGCGTGCTCGGCTTGCGTCAGGCGACGTCGAGTATAGGTGCTGAGCGCCTCCAGATAGCGGCGCGAGCCCTCGGCATAAAGAACCCCCAGCGCCAGCGAGCTCTTGCCCGAACCCGATACGCCGGCAATACCCACGAGCTTTCCCAGCGGGATATCGATATCGATGTCTTTGAGGTTATGGACGCGCGCGCCGCGCACCTCGATAGCGCTTGGTTGTTGCGACACCGTCATCGCTCCCTTTCCTGTTGATCGAATGTGACAAAGGGACTGTCCCTTTGTCACATTACTAAATGCGGTCGCGGATATACTCGCCCAGCATGGGTACGGCAAACC
Organism: uncultured Collinsella sp.; assembly: GCA_902495265.1. Classification (GTDB taxonomy): domain Bacteria; phylum Actinomycetota; class Coriobacteriia; order Coriobacteriales; family Coriobacteriaceae; genus Collinsella. The sequence goes on from CABUWR010000008.1 coordinate 10,852, forward strand.
GGACGAGGCCGTATCCGGCAGCCTCGATGACACGCTCGCGAATCAGGCTTGCACGATATTTACTCGCCCAGCTTTGGGTGCGGTCGCAGCGCTCAATGATATCCGCCATGCGCGTCGGCTTGCCCCCGTCAGCCGCCATGGCCTCGATAAATAGGCGCTGCGGACTGCGCAGCCCGTAATACAAGGGAGCATCGACTGCTTCATAGAACTCGGAGACGGCATCCGCGTGCCCAGCCTCAACATCGCGCTCTTCAATGGCCCGCGAGCCACGCCGGACAGCAGAGCGCCACATGTAATAGCCCACCAGCTGAACCATATAGGGATGCCCCATGCTCCTGCGCGCCGCAAGGTCCGCCGTCTCCGCATCAATGTAAAGACCGGCGTCTTTGACCGTCTGGACATATGAATCGCGCACCTTGGGCAAAGAAATCGCCCCCAGCGTACGCTGCTGGGCGCGGCGCAAAAACGTCACGCTCGGCTCTTCGAGCAAGTCATCAACCATACTGGGCAAGCCGGCGAACACCAGCGCAAGGCCGCGCTGGTCGCTATCGGGCAAGCCCGTGGCATCTTGATCTCCAAGCACTTGCTGATAGAGAACGGCAAGGGCCGCCAGCTCCTCGATAGACGCAGATTGCGCCTCGTCAATCGCAAACAGTATGCCCTTGCCTGGACCGAGCTTCTTGAGGCGCTCGTTGACCAGCCCTCGCAACGTTTCGCCCTTTGCCCGCGCCGCCTCGACCGACATCCGGCCAAACGACGGGCCGAGCTCCATTGACGTCACAACGGGTTTATTCGAGCGAAGCGCGTCGGCCAAGCGGTCGCACAAGCCAAGCGAAGCGGAATCGGAGACAACCGCCCATCCGCGCTCATTGGCTAGACGTTGCAGTTCCCGCAAGAGAACCGTCTTGCCGCAGCCGCGGTTTCCCGTAATGAGCATGAGCCTGCCCGGCGCTCCAGCGCCATTATCGAGCCCTTCCTCAAAATCTTCGACGACCGACTCGCGACCGATGAGTATCGGAGGCCGCTTGCCAGCCGTGGGCTTAAAGGGATTTGGATTCATGTCGGCCTCCTCGGATTGGCAAACGCTGCCTATAGTTATACCAACTTATACCGAGTTATACCAACAGCGGGTGACAAAGGGACCGCCCTTCTATCACCTATGGCAGAAGAACTCTGCGTCTGCCGCTCGCCAGGGGCGGAAGGTGGCGGGATCGATCTTTACGTGCGCCGCGGCGGGTACGTCGTACCATTTGACCGTGTAACCGGCGCCGTGAGAGCAAAAGACCGAATCAGGCGTGTTGGGCAGATCGGCCTCGGGCTCATAGGCGGCCGTCTCGATTACGCGCTCGGCATCATGGCAAGCCGCATAGCCGGCAAACTCCAGGTACAGATGCCCGCGACCACTCGTGTAGGCAGCCACCTCCAGCGCGTAATCCTGCACCTCGGATGCCGGCACGCGACCCACAAGCTTCGCCCGGTCCCCCGCCATCGTCGGCGGCTCGTACTCGGCGCCCATGCGCGTGACATCCGAGAGCGCCCGGCCCACGCACTCCCCCGGTACCTCGAGCTCAAAGTGGTACCACGGCTCCAGCAGCACCGCCGCGCCGGCCTCACGCGCCTGCATGAGTCCCTGGCGAATCGCGCGGTACGTGGCCTGGCGAAAATCGCCGCCCTCGGTGTGTTTGGCATGCGCGCGGCCGCCCGTGAGCGTAATGCGCACATCGGTGATGGGCGAGCCGGTCAGCACGCCCAGGTGATCGCGCTCCATGGCGTTGGTGAGCGCCAGACGTTGCCAGTTAAGATCGAGCTCGTCGGTCGAGGTCACGGTGCCAAACTGCACGCCCGAACCCGCTGGCAACGGCTCCAGGCGCAAATGCACCTCGGCATAGTGGCGCAGCGGCTCAAAGTGGCCCACGCCCTCGACCGACTGCGAAATAGTCTCCTTATAGAGAATGCCGCCAGACTCAAACGCAACCGAAAGGCCAAAGCGATCGACCAACACCCGCTGCACGACCTCGAGCTGTACGGCGCCCATCAACTGCAGGTGAATCTGCTCCAGATGCGTATTCCAGCTTACGCCGAGCATGGGATCTTCGTCCGCTAACTCAGTCAATGCTTTGAACACCGTATGGACATCATGTTCGCCCGGAAGCACCGTATAGGTGAGAACTGGCGCAATGACAGGCGCATCGCCCGCGGGCTCCGCACCCAGGGCGTCCCCTGGGCGAACGTGCGCAAGGCCCGTCACGGCACAAATACCGCCAGCAGCAACTTCTTGGGCAAGCTCATACTTTTCGCCGTTATAGATGCGTACCTGATCGACCTTCTGCTCCCATGCCTCGGCACCGGAACGTCCGTCAATCATCTGTTTGGCATGCAGCGTGCCGCCGGTCACCTTAACCCAAGCCAAGCGCTCACCGCGAACACCTTGGCTGACACGATAAACGCGCGCGGCAAACTCCGGAAGCCATGCCTGTTCACGCATCAGTGCGCATATGCCGTCCAGCAGCTCGTCCACGCCTTGGTCCTTGAGAGCCGAGCCGGCAAAGCAGGGAAAGAGCTTGCGCTCGGCAACCATGCGCGACAGCGTTGCGACAGAAAGCTCGCCCGCTTCAAAAAACTCCTCGAGCGCCGCCTCGTCCAACGCAGCAGCGTCCTCCTGAACGGAGCCGCCCGCCAGCAGTTCGCTGGCATCCAGGCAGCCCTCGGAAAGACGTTGCCCAAGTTGTGCCAGCAAAACATCGCGGCCGGGATTCTCCAAATCGATTTTGTTGATATAGATGAACGTCGGGATGTCATAGCGTGCAAGCAGGCGCCACAGGGTTTCGGTGTGCCCCTGCACGCCGTCGTTGGCGCCCACAACTAAAATCGCGTAGTCCAGCGCGCGCAATGTGCGCTCCGCCTCGGCCGAAAAATCGACATGCCCCGGTGCATCCACGAGCATGACGTGGGTATCGCCATGGTCGAGTACGGCCTGCGACGAGAAAATCGTGATGCCGCGCTCGCGCTCGATCGCGTCAGTGTCCAGATGCGAATCACCATCGTCCACGCGGCCGCGCTTGCGAATGCGACCCGCGTTGAACAGCATGGCCTCGGCCAGCGTGGTCTTGCCGGCATCGACATGCGCCAAGATTCCAACGACCGCTTGCTTCGACATGGCTCTCCTCTTATTGCAAGCCCATCGCACGCGGCAACGGGCATCCTCGTTCCACACTGGATGATACAATGTGCGGGCCGGCGGGCGAAGCGGGCCCTATCCCCCGACCGAGCTCATCGCCCCGCGTTGCCGCGCAGCGATTTTCGTAGGTTCGCGCCTTGCGAAAGCCGGCACCTCCCCTTTTTGTCTGCCCGGGCTCATCTGGGGCGATAACAACGCGAGCCCCACAACAACGCGTTTTACCAAAAATGGCCCCACTCGGGGCCACTTTCATTTCGGTGAAACGCTGGTATGTGACTCGGCCTTTATGCCTCGCGCAGCCAATCAAACGCGACGCGCGGCGTACCGTCCGACACACATACGATACCGGCGCGCTTAAACCCGGCCTTGGCGATGGCTCCCTGCATGGGCAGGTTGTCCTGATGCGTGTCGATGCGCAGGTGATCGGCACGTTCCTTGGCAAAGGCAAACATCGCAGCCGCGATACCGTGCACGGTGCCATCGGACGCCACGCGATGCAGCACGGCGTACGGAGTGTCGCTGCGCCATTGCCCGTTCTCAATTACGTCATAACACTCGTCCGGCCCCGGCAGAAAGGCAAACGTCGCTACCACGCGGCCGTCGACTTCGCACACATAGCTGCCACCGGCGGCAATATCGGCAGCCAGCTGCTCGGCCGAAGGCGTGCCCTCGGGCCACTGCGTGGCGTTGCCATGTGCGCGCATAAAGGCGCGGGCTGCGTCATAGATAGCCATGACGGCGGGAATGTCGGTATCGAGGGTTTTTCTGATCATCACGCGGCGACCTCACGTTTATTGGTATCACTTTGGTTGAGCAATGATACCAGCGTTTGGAGAGGGGCACGAAGCAGATGGGAAGCAAAAAGCGAGCCGCCTGGTCAAAGGCCAAAAGCGAGTTTTTGGGCGCTGCTACCGGCGGCGATATGAGCGACCTGTTTGCGCGCGAGGACGAGCGCCGCGACGCCCTAGACGCCGAGCGCGATGAAGCCTGGCGTTACAAGTCGTGCGAACGCAAAAACCGTTACGACACACGTGCCGAGGCCGAGGCAGTTATGGCCGACTGCGAAAACCGCGGGCGGCGTGGTTTGGCCTGCTACAAATGCGAATACTGCGGCGGCTGGCACCTGACGTCGCACCCTTGGAAATAGGGACCGCATCGGCACGGCACTAGCG